>CABZPD010000001.1 GCA_902527415.1 uncultured Pelagibacteraceae bacterium
AAGGTGATCACAGTTTATCAAATAAAAAATGGCTAAGTATAATTTTAAAAGAGCTTAAATTGTTAATTTAGCTAACTTTTTTTATATCTTTTTTTAAAGTAATTGGATTTTTTAACTTATCCAACATTTCTTTAGGACACACCTGAACAAAATTATTTACTTCATCATCAAAGTTTTGAATTATTTTTTTCGATAATTGAGATTCAGTTTCTTTAAAATGCTCACTAACTAAATTTTTTAGATATTCTTTCCAATAATCTGTCTCTACGTTTTGCCAAACTACTGACTCTGTATTTACTTTCTTTTCAAATTGTTGAGATTTATCATATATAAAGGCCATTCCACCTGTCATACCAGCTGCAAAATTATCACCAACATCTCCTAAAATTACTACAGTTCCACCTGTCATATATTCACATCCATTCGAATCGCATCCTTCAATTACTGTGACTGCACCAGAATTTCTTACTGAAAATCTTTCACCAGCTTGACCAGCAGCAAAAAGTTTTCCTGAGGTTGCTCCGTAAAGAACAGTATTTCCTAAAATTGTATTCTCATTTGAAACTAAATTACTCTCTTCAGGTAATTTTATTGAAATAGTAGCTCCTGACAAACCTTTACCAACATAATCATTTGCATCTCCCTTTAATACAAGTTTTAAACCTTTAGAAGAGAATGCGCCAAATGATTGACCTGCTGATCCTTTAAAATTTAAAACTAAAAAGTTTTCATCAAGTTTTTCATAACCGTATTTTTTATACAAATGATGAGAAATTCTAGTGCCTACTGCTCTATGAGTATTTTTTATTTGATATTCTTTCTCAATTTTTTCAGAATTATCCGAAGCTTGTTCAATTTCTGGCCAAATTTGTTGGTCAAGTGTGTCTGGTACACTATTTATTTCTTGATCCTCACAATACCTTGGATTATTTCCAGTATCAGCTTGAACAAATAAAGGATTTAAATCTAAATCGTCTAAATTTGGAGAACCTTTACTAACCTGTTTTAACAAGTCTGTTCTACCAATCACTTCATTTAATGATTTAAAACCTAAATTTGCTAATATTTCTCTTACTTCACTGGCTATAAATGTAAATAAATTAACTACTTTTTCTGGAGTCCCAGTAAATTTTTCTCTGAGCTTTTCATCTTGAGTGCAAACGCCTACAGGACATGTATTTGAATGACACTGCCTTACCATTATACAACCCATTGCAACTAAAGCTGTAGTAGCAACACCATATTCTTCAGCACCCATCATTGCAGCTATCACCACATCTCTTCCAGTTTTAATTCCACCGTCTGTTCTTAATGTAACTTTATGTCTAAGATTATTTAAAGTTAATACCTGGTTTGCTTCCGTCAAACCCATTTCCCATGGTATTCCAACATACTTAACACTAGTCTGTGGTGTTGCTCCTGTTCCGCCATTATGTCCAGAAATTAATATTATATCTGCTTTTGCTTTAGCTACACCAGCTGCAATTGTTCCTACTCCAGAGGAAGCAACAAGCTTAACTCCAATTCTTGCTTTAGGATTTATCTGTTTTAAATCATAAATTAGTTGTGCAAGATCTTCGATTGAATAAATATCATGATGTGGTGGTGGTGATATTAAAGTAACTCCAGGAGTTGAATGTCTAAGTTTAGCAATCTCCTCTGTAACTTTAAATCCTGGTAGCTGACCTCCCTCACCAGGCTTAGCGCCTTGTGCAATTTTAATTTCTATCTCATTACAATTATTAAGATAATTAACTGTAACTCCGAATCTTGCAGAAGCTATTTGTTTTACTCTTGAGTTTGCACTGTCACCATTATCTAAAACTTTAAATCTACTTGCGTCTTCACCACCTTCTCCACTACATGAAGCACCTTTGATCCTGTTCATACCAGTTGCCAAAGTTTCATGTGCCTCCTTCGATAAAGCTCCATGAGACATGCTCCCACTTCCAAATCTTTTTAAAATGTTTTCTACTGGCTCAACCTCAGAAATATCTATTGGCCCATTTAATTTTTTTTCTCTGAAATCAATTAAGTCTCTAAGATTAATAGGTGGTAAACTATATATTCCATCCGCATATCTTTTATAGGCATCATAAGAATTAGAACCTACTGCACTTTGGAGTAAATGAATTAATTTTCCTTGATATTGATGTGTTTCACCATTTTTACGATATCTATATATACCGCCTATTGGCAATATGGTTTCAGAACTTTCAAATGCCTCTTTATGAATTTCTCTAATTTTTTTCTCTATACCCGTAAGTCCAATACCTGAAATTTTAGAGACAACTCCTGGAAAATAATCTGCAACAATTGTTCTACTTAAACCTACGGTTTCAAAGTTACATCCACCTCTATAAGAACTTAGAACTGAAATACCCATCTTAGACATGATCTTTAATAAACCTGCGTTTACTGATTTGATGTATCTTTCTACACATTCATCAAAACTAAATTGACCAAATAATTTCTTTTCATGACGCTGAAATAAACTATCAAATGCTAAATATGGATTTACAGTAGTTGCTCCAACTCCTATTAAAGTTGCAAAAGAGTGTGTATCTAAAGCCTCTCCAGATTGAACATTTATTGATACATATCCTCTTAGTTTTTTTTCAATAAGGAATGAATTAATTGATCCAACTGCTAAAAGCATTGGTATTGGAAGTTTTGAGCTAGAAAGCTCCTTATCACTTAAAATCAATTGAGTAACTCCCTGTCTTACTGCAATTTCAGCTTCTTTTTGAATTTTTTTAATCGAATCAAATAAAGTTTCTTCCTTAGAAAAAGTACAATCTATTATAGATGAATTATTGCCAAAAAAATTTATAAATTTTTCAAACTGAGAATTCGATAATATTGGACTATTTAAAACATAAATATTTTGCTTTGTTAAATTATCAAAATTTAAAATATTTCCAAGATTTCCAAATCTTGTTTTCAAACTCATGACCTTGTTTTCTCTTAAAGAGTCTATTGGTGGGTTTGTGACTTGACTAAAATTCTGTCTAAAAAAATGGTATAACGGTCTATACCTATCTGACAAAACAGCCAATGGTGTATCGTCCCCCATAGATCCAGTTGCTTCTTTAGCATCTTCTGCCATAGGATGCAGTATGAGCTCAAGATCTTCTAAACTTATTCCAAAAGTATATTGCCTTCTTCTTAAATCATCTCCCGAAAAAGAATTTTTTTCATCTGAAATAGTTAACTTATCATCTAGGTCAATAATTTGTGAATTAAAGTGTTTGTATTCTTTAGCTAAATAATCTTTTATTTGCTTATTAGTAAATACTTTACCTTTTTCTATTCTAACTCCAATTATTTCCCCTGGACCCAATCTTCCCTTTGACAAAATTCTTTTTTCATTTAATTCAATCATTCCTGTTTCAGAACCTGCAAATAATAATTTGTCTTTTGTAATTGCGTATCTTAGAGGTCTTAATCCGTTTCTATCATTTGCAGCTATAACCCACTCATTGTCAGTTCCAGCAATAGCTGCTGGTCCATCCCATGGCTCCATAGTGCTGTTTAAAAAATTAAATAATTGTTGGTGATCTTTTGGTAGAGTTTTATTTTTTTTAGACCATGCATCTGGAACCAACATAAGCTTCGCCAAAGGTGCAGGCTGACCAGATATATTTAATAATTCAAAAACATTGTCTAATGCAGCAGAGTCTGATGCTCCCTGTTGAATAACAGGTTTTAAGTTTTCAACATCGTCAAAAAGGGGACTATTCATTTCTTGTTCATGAACTTTCATCCAATTTTTATTTCCTCTATAAGTATTAATTTCTCCATTATGCGCTATAGCTCTAAAGGGTTGTGCTAAATTCCAGCTAGGTGCTGTGTTTGTTGAAAATCTTTGATGAAAAATAGCAAACCTTGAAACAAATCTCTCATCTTTTAGATCAAGGTAGAAATCTGAGATAGCTTCAGCTAAAAACATTCCCTTGTAAATGATAGACTTAGAACTCAATGAACAAATATAAAAATTGTTTAAAGATTTTTTAAAAGCTTCATTTTCTATCTTTCTTCTAGTTTCATAAATTTTTCTTTCTAAATCTTTATTTGTTAATTCCGAATTATAAGGTTTAAACAATACTTGGATAATTTCAGGCATTGTTTGGAATGCCTTTTCTCCTAAAACTTTTGGATTAACTGGAACTTGTCTCCAGCCGTAAATACTAAAATCATTTTTTGTTAATTCACTTTCAACGATAGTTTTGCAACTTTCTTGCGCTGCGTAATCATTCCGAGGTAGAAATATCATGCCCACACATATTTCAGAATTGTCATGCGTGTGTCCTGTCACTTCTATCTTTTCTATGAAGAAATCTTTTGGTATTTCAACATGAATTCCAGCTCCATCACCAGTTTTCCCATCGGCATCTACAGCACCTCTATGCCAAACAGCTTTTAACGCTTCAATACCATACTCCACAACTTTACGAGATTTTTTACCTTCTGTTGATGCAATTATACCAACACCACAAGCATCATGCTCCATGTCTTCTGAATAAACATTATTTTCTTTTAAAAGGTGAAGGTTGTTTTTATAATTTTCCATTAAGCCACTCTTTTTTCCACTTTAGATTTACTCTCTAGATAAGTTTTAATTGAAGCTGCTGCATCTCTTCCATCTTTTATTGCCCAAACAACTAAAGAAGCTCCTCTAACTATATCACCTGCAGCAAACACTCCTTTTATATTTGTTTCCATAGTATCAAAATCTGTTTTAATCGTTCCCCATTTTGTTACTTGTAATTCACTGCTATCAAATAAATTTGGTAAATCCTCAGGATCAAAACCTAGTGCTTTGATAACCATATCTGCTTTTGTTTCGTAACTTGAGCCTTCTTGTACTTGTGGCTTTCTTCTTCCTGTCTCGTCTGGATCACCTAATTTAATTTGATCTACAATTATTTTTTCTACTTTATTTGTACCTTTAAATTCTTTAGGACTTGATAACCAAACAAACTCAACACCTTCTTCTTCTGCATTTGCAACTTCTCTAGCAGATCCTGGCATATTTTCTTTATCTCTTCTATACAAACATTTAACAGATTTTGCCTTCTGTCTTATAGAAGTTCTTACACAATCCATTGCTGTGTCACCTCCACCGATTACAACAACATCTTTACCTTCTGCGTTTAAAATTCCTTTATCAAACAACTCAACATCATCTCCTAGACCCTTTTTATTAGATGCTGTTAAAAAATCCATTGCAGGAAAAATATTATCAAGATCATTTCCAGGCAAGTTTACTTCTCTTGCTTTATAAACTCCTGTAGCAATTAAAATTGCTTCATGTTTTTTTCTCAATTGTTCTAGGCTTGCATCCTTACCAACTTCAAAATTTTGAACAAATTCAATTCCTCCATCCTTTAAGAGTTTTGTTCTTCGCTCTACAACTTCTTTTTCTAATTTAAAATTTGGAATTCCATAAATTAATAATCCTCCCGCTCTATCATATCTATCGTAGACAGTAATTTTATATCCATTTTTTCTTAATTGTTCTGCAGCAGCTAAACCAGCAGGACCTGCTCCTATTATTCCTACACTTTGATTTTTTTCATTTGTTACCTTAATTGGTTTTACCCAGCCCTGAGCCCAAGCATTATCTGTAATATATTTTTCTACTGATCCAATAGTTACTGTTCCATGACCAGACTGTTCAATTACACAATTTCCCTCGCACAATCTATCTTGAGGGCAAATTCGGCCACACACTTCAGGCATATTATTTGTGCTTTGGGATAATTCATAAGCCTCTTTTAATCTTCCCTCAGCTGTCAGTTTAAGCCAATCTGGAATGTTGTTACTTAAAGGACAATGAACTTGGCAAAAAGGTACTCCACATTGCGAACACCTACTTGACTGTTCTTTGGCCTTTTCATTGATATACTCGTCATAAATTTCGTTAAAATCTTTCTTTCTTGTATCAACTTCTCTTTTAGGTGGAGTTTGTTGACCTATTTTAACAAATTTAAGCATTTTATCTGGCATAATTTTATTTAAGTTTTGGCAAAATATACTTTGATTTATGTATATAAAGCATAAAATAGGTCATATATATTGACCTTAATTTTAAAATAATTACCGCCAATAAACAAGTTTTTAATTCTTGCATAGCTATTATGCTTAAATCGAATTGTTTTAAATAAATACTTTATAAGTTACGAAGAAATAATGTTTCAAAATATTATAGAAGTTTTAATTCTCTCTGCAATTCAAGGAATATCTGAATTTCTGCCTATAAGCTCCTCTGCTCATTTAATTTTGGTTTCCACCTTATATGAATTTAAATCTAGTTCTTTGCTTATTGATATCAGCCTCCATCTAGGATCACTAATAGCAATAATTTATTTTTTTAAAGATGAATTGTTTGATATCAGAAAAAATAAAAGAATTTTAAATTTAATTGTACTGGGATCTATTCCATTAATAATTGTTGGTTATATACTTTATAATACAGGTTTAATTTATCAGTTAAGAAACATAGAAATTATAGCATGGACTACATTAATATTTGCAATTATTTTATACATCTCAGACAAAAATCGATTTGATAAAAAAATTTCCTCAAATTTAAATTTGCAGTCAATAATATTTATAGGTATTTTCCAAATTTTCTCTCTTGTACCTGGAGTGAGTAGGGCAGGAATTACTATAACAGCTGCGAGAATTTTAAAATTTAATAGAGTAGATTCAAGTAAGATATCTTTTTTACTCTCAATCCCAGCATTGGCTGGAGCTAGTGTCTTAAGCTTAAAAGATGTTTTTGAACAATCAATTCAATTTAATTACTTAGTTATTATCGCAGTTATATCTTCTTTTATTTTTTCTTTTCTAACAGTTAAATTTTTTTTAATTTATATAAATAAATTCTCAATGAATGCGTTTGTAATTTATAGAATAATAATTGCATTGATTTTATTTAGTTTAATTTATTAAGTATATTTCTTTTTAATTAAAGGAAGTAATTGAGACAAGAGAACTCCACATAGAATAAAAAAGCATCCAAGTAAATTATTAATATCTAAGATTTGATTTAAAATAAACCAAGCAGCTATAGTCGCAAATACACCTTCAAGAGAAAAAATTATAGCTGCAGGTGCTGGAGTAATATTACGCTGAGCATAAATTTGTAATACAAATGCAAATCCACCAGATAATATACCTGCATATAAAATTGAATAAATTTCCATTGAAATATTAATTAAAATAAATTCTTCATAAATAATGCCAATTATGAAAGAAAAAATAGCTACTATTAGAGTTTGAACTGCTCCTAAAGTAAGTGGTAGATTGTATTTTGTTACTATAATACCAGTAAAAATTATATGTGTACTCCAAAATAAAGCTCCAAGTACAACTAGAGTATCACCTAACCTTACTGTAGCATCATGAAAATTTGTTAATAAATAACCTCCGATCAAACATAGAATTACAGAAGGCCAGACACTCCAATGCATAGATTTTTTACCAAATAAAAAAATGATAATTGGCACCATGGGTACATAAAAAATTGTAAAGAAGGCAGCATTTGCAACATCTGTATATAACAAAGCAACTTGTTGGAGTGCAGAACCTAAAAACAACGAAAGTCCAATCAACAATGAATAAATGATGAAAGTTTTTTTATCTAATTTGAATTCTGATTTAAAATTTTTTAACTCAAATAAGACAACAAGTGGAATTATAGCTAAAAATCCAACAAAAAACCTTACGGCATTAAATGTAAAGGGACCGATATTGTCCATGCCTGTGTCTTGAGCAATGAAAGTTGTGCCCCAAATGAAAGTACACAATAAAGCACTGAATAACGAGATGGTTTTAGACATTTCTTATTATACGGCTAGTTTATAAGCAAAATTTTTGCCTAAATTTTCTTTTAGATCATTATTAAACCTAGCTGCTTCAGCTCCATCAATAATTCTATGATCATAAGATAAAGAAATTGGCAACATAGTTCTAGTTTGAAACTTTCCATTGATAAAAATTTGTTTTTTTTCTGATCTACCTACTCCTAATATAGCAACTTCAGGATAATTAATTATAGGAGTAAAAAATGAACCTCCTATACCTCCTAAACTCGTAATCGTCATCGAACCACCAAATAATTCTTTTTTATCAATTTTTAAATTTCTACAAAGTTCACTTACCTCTTTTAATTCTTTACTTATCAGAGAAATTTTTTTGTTATTTGCATTTCTTATTTTCGGAACCATTAATCCATTTGGCGTATCAACTGCTATCCCAATATGGTAATATTTTTTTAAAGTCATTTTTCCAGTCTCAATTTCGTCAATAGAAGAATTAAAACTAGGAAATTTTTTAAGAGATGCAACTAAAGCCTTTATTATAAAGGCCAGAGGTGTAATTTTAATTTTTTCTCCAGTATACATATCTGTTAATGAACTTCTAAAACTTTCCATTTCTGTTATGTCGGCTTCGTCGTGATTTGTAACATGAGGAATAGTTGTCCATGAATTTGTAAGATATTTTGATGATAATTTTTTTACTCTTGGTATATCTTTAATTTCTATTTCACCAAATTCAGAATGTTCAAATTCGTTTTTAATTTTATCTGGTTTAATATCTTTTACTTCAAAGTTATTTTTTGAATTAGATGAAACAAATTTTTTAATATCATCTTCAACAACTCTGCCATCTTTCTGACTTCCTGCTACTTGATTAATATCCACACCAAGTTCTCTAGCGAATTTTCTAGCTTTGGGACTTGCAGATGAAATGTCTGAAATATTATTTTTAGAAAAAGTTTTTTCTTGGATTTCAGGTTTTATTACCTCAATTTTTTTAAACTCTTTTTCAATTTCTGGTTTTTCTTTAACTTCTTCATTTTTAACTTCAGAAGAACTCTCTATAGTTAAAATTAAGTCACCCTCAGAAACTTTGTCTCCTACTTTTATTTTTAAATTTTTAATTTTACCCTCTAAATTTGATGGTATTTCTACGCTAGATTTATCACTTTCAATTGTTATTAGAGCATCATTTTTTTTAATTGATTGACCTTCAGAAACTAATACCTCAATAACCTCAACATCTTTAAAATCTCCGATATTAGGTACTTTAATCTCAGTTTCTAACATTTATAATTTTGTTGGTATTGGTTTATTGCTATCAATATTATACTTCTTCATAGCATCTTTTGCATATTTAGAAGTTATAAGCTGTTCTTTTGCCAAAATACTTAAACCGTAAGCAACCAAATGTTCTTTATCTACCTCAAAAAATTTTCTTAAATTTTTTCTTGTATCACTTCTTCCAAAACCATCCGCTCCTAATGAATAAAAACTTTTGTTAGTATAAGGTCTGATTTGATCTGAATTCATTCTCATATAATCAGATGCAGCCATAACTGGGCCCTCTGTTTGTCCCAGGCATTGCTCAACATAAGATTTTTTAGGTTCTTTATCAGGATTCAAAAGATTATATCTTTCTACCTCCATTCCATCTTTTCTTAATTCATTAAAACTTGTTACACTCCATATCTCACTGTCAATTTGATAATCATTTTGTAAAATCTCTGCGGCGGACATCATTTCCCTTAAGATTGTTCCTGATCCTAAAAGTTGGATTTTAGTTTTTTTGTATTTGTTAAATTCTTTTATTTTATACATGCCCTTTAGAATGCCTTCCTCACAATTTTTATCTTTAGGCATTTCTGGGTGTGAGTAATTTTCATTCATTGTTGTAATATAGTAAAAAACATTCTCATTTTTCTCATGCATTCTTCTTAGACCTTCTCGAAAAATTACCGCTAATTCATAATGAAATGTAGGATCATAAGTTACGCAATTTGGAATAGTTGATGCAATTAAATGACTATGCCCATCCTGGTGTTGTAAGCCTTCTCCAGCTAATGTTGTTCTTCCAGCTGTTGCACCTACCAAAAATCCTCTAGCCTGACTATCCCCAGCTGCCCAAGCTAGATCTCCTATTCTTTGAAAACCAAACATTGAATAAAAAATATAAATTGGGATCATTTCAATATCATGATTAGTATATGCAGTGGCAGCAGCTATCCATGATGACATAGCACCTGCTTCATTGATACCTTCCTCTAAAACTTGCCCACTTTTATCTTCTCTATAAGAACTTAATTGAGCCGCATCTTCAGGTTCATATTTTTGCCCCTCATGTGCATAAATTCCAATTTTTTGGAAAAAACCTTCCATACCAAAAGTTCTTGCTTCGTCTGGAATAATTGGAACTAATCTAGGAGATATATTTTTATCTCTTAATAAATTCGTTAGCATTCTCACAAGTGCCATTGTAGTAGACATTTCTTTTTCACCAGTCGATACTTTCATAAAATCAAAAATATCTTTGGTTGGTGCTTTTATTGGTTTTGCAAAAGTAGATCGTTCAGGTAAAAATCCACCTAATTTAATTCTTCTTTCTTTAATATATTTTATTTCAGGTGATTTTTCATCGGGCTTAAAATATTCAATATTTCTCACCTGTTCATCTGTTAAAGGAACATCAAATCGATCTCTGTAATACATCAAATCATCAACATCTAATTTTTTAGTTTGGTGGGTAGTATTCACACTTTCACCTGATTTTCCCATTCCATAACCTTTAATAGTTTTAGCGATAATTACTGTTGGACTTCCTTGATTTTTGGTTGCTTTATCATATGCTGCAAAAACTTTGTGAGGATCGTGTCCACCCCTATTTAATCTCCAAATATCTTTATCTGACATGCTTGAAACTAATTCTAATGCTTCAGGAGATTTTCCAAAAAACTTTTCTCTCACATAAGCACCGTCTCTTGCTTTCATTGCTTGATACTCACCATCTACGGTCTCATTCATAATTTTTATTAAGTGACCAGTTTTATCATTAGCAAGCAATGAGTCCCAATATGATCCCCAAATAACTTTTATTACATTCCACCCAGCTCCTCTAAAACTTCCCTCAAGTTCTTGAATAATTTTTCCATTACCTCTAACTGGACCGTCCAATCTTTGAAGGTTGCAGTTAACAACAAAAATTAAATTATCTAAATTTTCTCTTGCAGCCAGACCAATTGCTCCCATTGACTCTGGCTCATCCATTTCTCCATCACCTAAAAAAGCCCATACTTTTCTTCCTTCATCTTTAATCAAACCTCTATTGATTAAATATTTCATATATCTAGCTTGATATATAGCAAGCATTGGTCCTAACCCCATAGATACTGTGGGGAACTGCCAAAATTTTGGCATTAACCAAGGGTGTGGATATGATGATAAACCTCCTGGCTTTACCTCTTGTCTAAAGCTATCTAATTGTTTCTCATTTAATCTGCCCTCTAAGAATGCCCTTGCATACATTCCTGGAGCACTATGTCCTTGGAAATATATTAAATCTCCACCAAATTTATTATTTTTTGCTCTCCAAAAATGGTTCATACCAACATCGTATAATGTTGCAGCAGATGCAAATGTACCGATGTGTCCACCAAGCTCAGGATGTTTTTTATTTGCTCGAACTACCATTGCTGCTGCATTCCATCTAATTAAAGATCTAATTCTTCTTTCAATATTTTGGTCACCACTAGACTTTACTTCGGCCTCAGGAGGTATTGTATTAATGTATGGTGTATTTTGAGTATAAGGAATGTTTGCACCTTCGCGATAAGCTTTGTTGATGAGTTCTTTAATTAAAAAATGAGCTCTTTGATTTCCATCTTTCGAAATAACTGCAGATAAAGATTCCAACCAATCTTGAGTTTCAAGTGGATCAATATCACTACCATTAACTACTTGAATTGCAGATTTTTTTTTCTCAATTACAGGTTCAGATATAATATTTTTTTCCTCTTTTTTTTCAGCCATTGCTTCTTCAGCTTGTTTAATTATATTTTCTGTATCTTTTGGAAGAGTGCTTTCTAATGATGTTTTTGATGATGATGTAAGATTAAGCAATAAATCACCTTTAGAAACTTTATCACCAACTTTAACTGCTAAACTATCTACCTTTCCAGCAATTGTAGAAGGGATTTCAACACTTGATTTGTCACTTTCAATTGTAACTATTGGATCATTTTCTTTGATTTGATCACCAGGTTTTACAAGTATCTCTATAACCTCAACATTTTCAAAGTCACCAATGTCAGGAACAAGTAATTTTTCGCTCATTTTTTAAAATGTTTTATATACCCAAAAAAACATTATTGGATTTTATTTTAACACATTAATAACGTTTTTTCGTTAATCTTGTATTTTTATTATACAAAAAATAAAAAAATAAATGAATTTTAAGCTTTTTAGCTTCTCTCAATACACATGGCTATTCCCATACCACCACCAATACAGAGTGCCGCACAACCTTTTTTTTTATCTTGCTTAATCATTTCATGGATAAGAGTAACCAAAATTCTTGCCCCAGAAGCTCCAATCGGATGACCTAAAGCAATTGCTCCTCCATTAACATTAACTTTTTGTTCAGGAATTTTTAATTCTTTAATTACAGCAATACTTTGTGCTGCAAAGGCTTCATTAATTTCAAATAAGTCTACTTCATCCATTTTCCAATTAGCTTTAGATAAAGCTTTTTGAATAGAAGGTATGGGTCCTAGTCCCATTAATGAAGGCTCAACCCCGCAAGTAGCCCAAGATACAATTTTTACCAATGACTCTAATGATTTTTTTTCTGCTTGCTCTCTAGACATTAAAACTAAAGCCGCAGCACCATCATTTATACCTGAGGAATTTCCAGGTGTTACAGTCCCATTCTCTTTAAATACTGTTTTTAATTTTTTTAGATCATCTATACTTAAATTTTCTCTAGGATGTTCATCTTTTTCAAAAATAAATTTTTTATCACCATCTTCAATTTGTAATTTAATCAGCTCATCTTTAAATTTATTTACACTATAAGCTTTTTCTGTTTTTTTCTGAGAATTTAAAGAAAAATTATCTTGTTCGTCTCTAGAAATTTTATATTTTTCGGCAACATTCTCAGCTGTAACACCCATATGATAATCATTAAATGAATCAAGTAGACCGTCTTTTATCATTGTATCTACTAATTTGTTTTCAGAAAATTTTTTATCTTCTCTATAATAAATTGCATGAGTTGCTCGAGACATATTTTCTTGACCACCTGCAATGACTATTTTATTTTCTCCTAAACTTATTGATTGATATCCTGAAACAACAGATCTTAATCCTGATCCACAAACCTGATTAACAATATGAGCAGGTTTAGAAACCGGCACTCCTGCACCGATTGAAGCTTGTCTAGCAGGGTTTTGACCAAGTCCAGAAGTTAAAACGTGCCCCATAATTACTTCATCAATCTCCTCTAAATCTAGTTTTGATTTATAAATTACCTCTTTAATTGCTATTGATCCTAATTTTGATGCACTTAGATTTTTTAACGAACCTTTATATCTTCCAATTGGAGTTCTTAGTGCTGAAGTAATAACAACATCGCTAGAATTTTTGCTCATAAAGTAATTAACATAATATTTTATAAGTTAAATTACATCAAAAACTTTGATATATGGGATATATTATTAAAAAGGACCGCTGGCCAAATTGGATAAGGCACTCGGCTACGAACCGGGAGATTCCAGATTCGAGTTCTGGGCGGTCCACCAAAAGGAAATAAAAATGTTTAATTGGATTTTAAAAGCATCTTTACAGAAATCAGTAATTTATTTTTTTATAATTATTTTAATTATTTTATTAATTTTAACTTTTGTATTATAAAAAATCATGAGCAATGAATTTGAGCAAATAAGTATTAAACCTGGATTCATGAAACACAATGGAGGTGTTTTATTTAGATCTATTTCAGAGAATGAATACGAATTTAAATCTTTAATTAATGAAAATCATTTAAATGCTGCAGGAATAACTCATGGAGGTTATTTGTCTGCTTTAATAGATGCTGGAGCGGGAACAGCAGCACATCGAGCCGCAGATAATGCTCCCTGTGTAACTATTTCTTTAGATATAAAATTTATAGGTGCTTCAAAAATTGGAGATGAAATTATTGGACATACAAAAATTTTAAAAAAAACAAATACTCTTATCTTTTTATTTTGTGAGCTAAAGTGTAATGATAAAATAATTACTTCAGCATCTGGAGTATGGAAAATATTAAAAATAAAGCCCTCTAATTTAGGACCAGGAGGGTAAAAAATTTATTTTTTAAGTTGTAAAAAAATTACTGGCGATATCAAAAATAATCCTAAAATAGAAGTCTGAATTCCTGGAGCAATGAAAAATAAAGAATTCACTCCTAAATACCAACGTTGATAAATTGGTACACTTTTTAACCAATAGCCAGAAAAACTTATTCCTATTAAACCTATTCCTATCATTGCAGAAATTAATGTTTGAAAAAAAATGTATATATCAAAACCCTGGGCTACCAGTAACAAAGATGGTGAATAAACAAAAACAAATGGAACTAATGCCTTGGCAATACCTAACCTAAATGCTGTGTTTCCTGTTTTAAAAGGATTAGAACCTGCTATTCCCGCAGCTGCATATGCAGCCAGAGCTACTGGGGGAGTTATATCTGCTAAAACACCATAATAAAAAACAAAGAAATGAGAAACAATCGGTTCAATATTTAGTTGTGTTAATGCTGGTGCTGCAACAGCCACTAAAATTATATAAGTTGCAGTTGTTGGAACTCCCGTTCCCATAAAAATACAAGAAAAAGCGATTAATAATAATGAGAAAAAAAGTGTCAAATCTTCAATAGTTAGCAAACCAAATGGAATAAAATTTAGAAAAAAACCTCCTATGTCACCTGCTGTTTGAATTACAACATATCCTAATCGAAATCCAACACCAGTTAGTGTTACAACACCAACTATAATTCCGATTGCTGCAGCTGCAGCTCCAACAGCTAAAGTATTTTTTGCTCCTTGTGATAAACACTGAACGAGATCTTTGATTGTAAGTCTATTTGTTTTTTTTACAAAACCAATTAATACGCATGCTATAATTGAAATTACTGCAGCATAGTCAGGTGTACGACCAATCAAAATTAAATAAACTAAAAGTATTAATGGTGCCAAGGACAACCAGTTATCTTTAACTACTGATAAAAATTTTGGTACTTCTTCATCTGTTAAACCTCTAAGGCCTAGCTTTTTAGCTTCCAGATGAACCATTATAAATATGCCAAAATAATGAAGTAAAGCAGGAATAAGTGCTGCTGCTAAAATATCTCTAAGTGGAACTTCTAAATATTCTACCATTATAAATGCTGCAGCTCCGAGTATTGGGGGTGTGATTTGGCCACCTGTAGAAGCTGTTGCTTCTACAGCTCCAGAAAAATGTGGTGGATAGCCAACTTTTTTCATTGCTGGAATTGTTAAAGACCCAGTCGTAACAGTATTAGCGATAGATGAACCAGAAATAGTTCCTAAAAACGCTGATGAAAAAATCGCAACTTTTGCTGGCCCTCCAGAGTATTTTCCAGCTATAACCATTGCTAAATCAATAAAAAGCTGGCCCAATCCAATTCTTGTTGCAAGTACACCAAATAATATAAATAAAAAAACATATTGAGCCATAACCCCAACAGCAATTCCATAGATTCCTTGATTAGTAAGATAAATATGATTTACAAAACCAACCCAACTAGCGCCTCCATGTTTTAAAGCACCAGGAAAATAAGGTCCAAAGATAGCAAACAAAATAAAGAGTACGCAAATAAAAGGAAGAGTAAAACCAATTGATCTTCTTGCAGCCTCTAAAGTTAATATTATCAAGAAAGATCCCATTATAATGTCTAGATTTTCAGGATTACCAACCCTCGGTGCTAAAACCTCTGGAGGTAATAAAGGTAAATATAAGGCTGAAATAACTACTAAAATTGAAAGAATTATATCAATAAAAGGTGTGTTAAAATTTTTTTTACTATGATCAATTTTTTTCCAACTATAAAAAATAAAAACTAAACCTACAACGAAAGAGATGTGTATTCCCCTATGCAAAATTTCTCTAATTGTACCAAAACCAGAAGCATAGAAATGATAAATAGACATTAATGCTAAAACTAAAAAAGCAAAAGACTTTAAAAAATTTTTTAATTCTCGCTCATTAGTTTTAACCTCATATCTTTTTTGTAAATTAGAAACTTTTTTTTGTGAAATATTAAACTCAGACATGAAAAAATGCCCTAGATCAAAAAAGATCTAGGGCAGTATATTTTGATTTTTTATTTTAAAAGTCCTGCTTCTTTATAGAACTTTTCTGCACCAGGATGTAATGGTACTCCTACTCCTGACAGCGCTGTATCAGGTGTAATTGTTTTCCCTTTTGCATGTCCTACATCCATTAGCTTTCTAGACTCCTTGTTCCATAAAGCTTTTGTTATTTTATATATTAAATCAGTGTCCTCTTTTGCTGATGTAAACCACTGCGCACCAACAGCAACAGTATTAACTGCATCAACACCTTCGTAAGTTCCTGATGGTATTGGACTTTCAGAAAAGAAACCATATTTTGAAGTTAGAGCTTTTGCTCCAGCACCATCAATAGGTACTAATTTAATATCAACCGCAGATGCAAGCTCAACTATTGCACCAGTTGGATAGCCAGCTACAACAAAAATAGCATCAACTTTACCATTTCTTAAAGCGTCAGTTGCAGCTTTTCCTTTTAAAGCTTCTGCTTTAACATCATTAGTACTTAATCCATTTGACTCTAGAATTAATTTAGCATCTACATATGTTCCAGAACCTGGCTCATCTAAAGATACCCTTTTTCCTTTTAAATCTTTTACTGAATTAATATTACTTTTTTTTAAAGCTACTAAATGAATATGTTCCTGAAATAAAGCCGCGATGGTTCTTAAATCTTTTGCAGGTTCCTTACCTTCCATTGTTCCTGTTCCAGTGTAAGCCCAATAAGCAACATCTGATTGTGCAAACCCAGAATTTCTTAAACCTGATATAATAGCGTTTACATTATCAACTGAACCTCTAGAAGAAACAGCAGATGCAATTAAACCATCAACTCCACAACTTCCTCCTTTTCCACATTCCCTTGATCCAGGAGGTTTTGAAATTGCATTAGCTATCATTCCACCTACAGGATAATAAGTATAAGCAGTTCCTCCAGTCCCTATAGTAAAAAAAGTTAATTCATTTGAAATAGCTTTTCCAATAAATGAACTTGTAATAACTAATAAAACTGCAAGAGATTTTAATAAATTTTTTATCATTTTGTCCTCTCAAATAGTTAGATTAAACTTTAATTAAATATTAATCTTATGATAATCTCACCTAAATTTAAAAGAAAATGAGAACTTTTTACCCTCCGATTCGGTCATGTTTTAGTCTATTTTTGTTCTTTAGCAGTAACAATATCTGGTAGGTAAAAAAAAAGATGCACAAAAGATAGAAATGACTAAAAATAAAATTACAGCTGTTCTCGGTCCTACAAATACAGGCAAAACCCATCTTGCTATCGAAACCATGCTTTCTTTTCAGAGTGGCATGATTGGATTTCCGCTTAGATTACTTGCAAGAGAAGTATATGACAAAATAATAAAGAAAGTAAGTTTAGATAAAGTTGCACTTATAACAGGAGAAGAAAAAATAATCCCATCTAACGCAAAATATTTTTTATGTACAGTAGAGTCTATGCCAATTGACAAACATCTTGAGTTTGTTGGTGTAGACGAGATTCAAATGTGCTCTGATCATGAAAGAGGTCATATTTTTACTGATAGACTTTTAAATATGAGGGGGGAAAAACTTACAATGCTAATGGGCTCAAGTACCATTAAAAATATTATTTCAAAATTAGATGAAGATATTGAATTTATAAATAGAGAAAGACTATCTAAACTTACCTACGCTGGTCATAAAAAAATATCAAGAATTGACAGAAAAACTGCAATCATTGCATTTTCAGCAGAGGAGGTTTACGCCATTGCTGAGTTAATAAGAAGACAAAAGGGTGGTGCCGCTATTGTAATGGGATCACTAAGTCCAAAAACAAGAAATGCTCAAGTTGAATTATATCAATCTGGGGATGTTGATTTCCTAGTTGCAACAGATGCAATTGGGATGGGAATAAACATGGATTTAGATTTTGTTTATTTTTCAAATGTTAAGAAATTTGATGGAAAAAAATTAAGAAGATTAAATTTATCTGAAATAGGTCAAATAGCCGGTAGAGCTGGTCGATACCTTAATGATGGAAGTTACGGTATTACTGGTGATTGTAAAGAAATATCTCCAGAAGAGGTAGAATTATTAGAAAATCATAAATTTGAAGAAATAAGAACTTTGTTTTGGAGAAATTCAAATCTTAATTTCAATAACCCAATTAGTTTAATTAAAAGTTTAGAGGAAAAACCTCAGGTGGAATGGCTAAGAAAAATTCACGAATGTGAGGATGAAAAAGCACTTAAATATTTTTTAAAAGATCAAAAAATTTTAAATAGAGAATTTGATAAGAAAACTTTAATGCTCTTGTGGGAATGTTGCCAAATACCTGATTTTGTTAAAAAAACTTATGGAAATCATTTTGAAGTTATTGGAAATGTATTTAAATTTTTAACTAGCAAAAAAGGACTAATTTCTGAAGATTATATGAGATTACAGCTCATGAAACTTGATAAATTAGATGGAAATGTAGATTCTTTATCAAATAGAATTGCAAATGTCAGAACTTGGTCATATGTTTCGAATAAAAATAATTGGGTAGAAAATCAAAGTTATTGGATTGAAAAAACTAAACACTTAGAAGATAGACTTTCAGACAGATTACATGAAGAACTTACTAAAACTTTTATTGACAAAAGAGCAAGCGTGCTCGCTAGAGGTTTAAAACAAGATATGGAATTTAAAACTGAAATTTTACAAAACAATGATGTTAAAATTGATGATCAATTCATTGGAAAAATAAAAGGACTAAAATTAGAACTAGATCTAAAAAAAGGTGCTTTGGAAACTGATATTAAATCTTTAAAAAAAGCTGCCAGGCAAACTATTGGTCCGGAATTAGAAAAACGTGTTCAATCAATAATTGATACAGGATTAATTAGTTTGAATGAAGATTTTAAAATTTATTGGAATGATTTTCCAATTGCCAAATTGACAACAGGCAATGATTATTTAAATCCTAATTTTGATTTAATTGTTGATGATATTATTGAAAAAAACACTAAACAAAAATTAAATGAATATATTAATAAATGGATACATTCAAAAATAAATAACGTTCTTAAAAGTTTAATTGATTTAAAAAATATAAAAGAAAATAATTCATCAATTAAAGCACTGGCATACCAACTCTATGAAAATAATGGAGTATTAAAGCGAGATCAAGTTTCTGAATACCTAAAAAACTTAGAACAAAATGAAAGAAAAATTCTTAGAGATTTAGGAGTTAAGTTTGGTAGATATCATGTTTTCCTTTATCAATTAATTAAACCAGAAGCAGTATCTTTGCGAACATTATTGTGGAAAAATTTTTATCAAAAATTTCATAATTTAAAACCACCTACCTTTGGTTTGAATTTTTTAGACGATAAAGAAATAAAAAATAAAAACTTTATGCTTTTGTGTGGATTTGAAAGATTTGATAATTTTTTTGTAAGAATTGATATTTTGGAAAGATTATTTGTATTAATAATAAATTCTAGTTCAAAGGAGAATTCTGAAATAAAATTAGTTCCAGAAATGTTAAATCTTTTAGGATGTAGTAAAGATAATTTCAAAAAATTACTTCAAAAAATGAATTATAAAATATTTGAAAAAGAAAATGAAACATTTTTTAAATATAGCCCTAATAAGAAATTTAAAAAAGTTGCCCTAAAGAAGATCTCAAACGAAAATCCATTTAAAATATTAAAGAATTTGAATTTAAATTAAAATGTTTTTTAAAAAAGAAGAAACAAAAAATAATAATTTTCTCACAAAAGTTTGTGCTTTATTAATTCACGCTGCAAAGATAGATGAGAACTATACAGATAAAGAAGAAGAAATTATTAAAAGAACACTTAATGAGCTAGGTATAGAAAATATCTCTAAAACAATTGAAGAAGCAAAAATAATTGAAGAAAGCTCAAATCAAATTTTAGATTTTACTCGAGAAGTAAAGGGGTTGCCCGAACAAGATAAAATTAAAATTATTGAGGCTTTGTGGTCTATAATCTATTCAAACAAAGATGCTGATATTTATGAAACTAATTTAATGAGACGACTTGCGGGTTTACTTTACATTGACAATAAAACAATGGGCGATATTAAAGAAAAAATTAAACAAAATTTAAAATGACATATATCGTTAACGACAATTGTATTAAGTGCAAACTAACAGACTGTGTTGATGTCTGCCCAGTTGATTGCTTTTACGAAGGTAAAAATATGCTTGTAATTAAACCCGATGAGTGTATAGATTGTGGCGTTTGCGAGCCAGAATGTCCTGTCGATGCCATAAAAGCAGACACCGAACCTGGGAGTGAAAAATGGTTAGAGATCAATAAAAAATATTCTGAAATCTGGCCAAACATAAGTGAAAAAAAAGATCCACCAGCGGATCACGAGAAATTTAAAAATGAGCAAAATAAGTACGAAAAATATTTTAAAGAAAATCTTTAAAGGCAAAACAGACAAAAAAGTGAAAAAAAAAGTTTCTAAAAAGAAGGTTGTAAAAACTAAAAAAGTTAAAAAAACCAAAAAAATAATTTCAAAAAAAATCAAAAAAGTTGTTAAAAAAGCTACACCTAAAATAACTAAAACAAAAAAAGCTGTTAAAATTACAGAAACTACAGCTGAACCGAAAGTAGATAATTTAAGAATTTCAAAAACAAATGAAGTTAAGCCTGAAATAAAAAAAGTTAAAAAACAAGAAACTGAAAAAAGAGAATACAAAATTAAAGATCATGTTGTTTATCCAAAGCATGGGGTAGGGCAAATTACTGAATTTAAAAAGATCAACATTGGTGGAATTGATGTTGAAACGTATGTTATTAAATTTGAAAAAGACAAAGCTAATGGAATGGTTCCTGTAAACAAGCAGTCTCACTTAAGACCATTAGCAACTATTAATCAAGTAAACAAGTGTATTTCAATTTTAAAAAGTAAACCAAAAATTAAAAGATCAATGTGGAGTCGAAGAGCGCAAGAATATGAAGCAAAAATATCTTCTGGAAAAATATATGAATTAGCTGAAGTTGTCAGAGATTTAAACAAGGGTGATGACCTTATGGTTGACCAGTCTTATAGTGAAAGACAATTATTTGAAAAAGCTTATGAAAGAATTCTATCTGAATTTCAGATCGTTTTAAATGTATCATTAGAAGATACTCAAAAAAAATTGGATAAAGCTCTAAAGAGAAATTTAGGTGGTCAGCCTCAACCAGCTGCACCTGTAAAAACTGCAACTAGTGAACTACCTGTAGACGAGCCAATTTCTGATAACGACGAACCAATTGACGAGTAAAAAAAAACGCCTCTCACACACTACTGTAATGAGAAGCGTTTTTTGTAAAGAATACTAAGTTACTATCTTCTTCTTCTTTTTTTTGCTTTTTTCTTAGCTTTTTTCTTAGCTTTTTTCTTAGTTTTCTTTGCCGCTTTTTTTCTTTTCTTAGGCATCTTTAGCTCCCTTTTTTTAGTTAAACGAATCAAATTGATTCGCTGTTAACATATTTTTATTTTTTTCTATAAGTTATGTCAATTCTTTAATTAAAAGTTAAATTTTATAAAAAATTTTTTTTACTTTTTATTTTTATAAAACTTTTTTTTATTAATTTAGTTAATGTTTATGCGGTTAATAAACAACTTAAATTAAATATTTTAATAAAGGTTTTCCAACTGATTTTTATATTTTTCTGTAACTTTTTTTCTTTTTACTTTCATTGTTGGTGTCATTAAACCATTTTCAATAGAAAAATTTTCATCTATTAATTGAATTTTTTTTATCTTTTCTAATAAAGTTAATTTTTTATTTATTTTTTCAATTACTTTATTTATTTTTTCTTTTTCATTTAAAAAATCTTTATTAGGAACAATTAAAGCAACTAAGTAATTTTTTTTATCACCATAAACCATACATTGATCTATCTCTGGTTCATTCGTAATCATATTTTCAATTTTAGCAGGTGAAATGTTGTCTCCGCCAGCACTTACTATGATATCTTTTTTTCTATCAGTAATTTTCAAATAACCATCATTTGGATCTATCTCTCCAATATCACCTGTATGTAACCATCCATTTATAATTACTTTTTCAGTTTCTTCTTTTTTGTTCCAATATCCTAGCATTACATTTTCGCCTTTAACTAAAATTTCTCCATCCTCAGCAATTTTAACTTCATTTCCTTTAAATGGAGGTCCTACTGTTTCCACTTTAATTTTATGTATTGGATTGCAACTTACTACTGGTGATGTTTCTGTTAAACCATAACCCTGAAGAGTAGGCAGCCCCATAGAATTCAAAAATTCTCCTATTTCTTTGTCTAGAGCCCCACCCCCTGAAACGAAAGCTTTCAAATTTCCACCAAACTGTTTTTTTATTTTTTTTCTAACTAATTTATCAACTATAAAATTGATTATTTTTTCAGAAAATGTCATTTTTTGATTTAATAGTTTTTTTCTTCCCAAACGAAGAGTTGCTTCAATTAATTTTGCTTTAAAACCTGTCTGCTTTTTTAAATTCATGTTTATTTTATTGTAAAGGTTTTGGTAGAACCTTGGAACTGCTGTCATAATTGTAGGTTTTGCTTCAGATATATTTTCTAAAAGTTTTTCTATTTTTTCTGCATAGAATACTTTTGCTCCTACTGCTATCTGTGCAAATTGAACACAATGCTCATAAGAGTGTGAAAGAGGAAGCCAAGTTAAAAATACTGGTCTTGAGTTAAATAATGGTTTCATAATTTCACATGCTCCTACGAGATTATTTAAAATTCCACCATGACTTAAAATTACTCCTTTGGGATTACCTCCTGTCCCTGAAGTATAAATAATACATGCAGGAGAATTTCTTTTTAATTTATTATTTTCAATTTTATCTTCTGCTAATAAATTATTATTTACAATTGAATCAAAATCTAAATATTTTTCTTTGTTAATTATATTTAAGCTATTTGTTACCTCAGCTTTTTCATCCAAAGTAATGACTTTTTTTATAAAATCTTTTTCATTGATTGAATTATTTAATTTTTTTAACATTTCATTGTTGGAAACAACAACTAAGCTAGGCTCACAATCCTCTATCAAGTACTTATAATCATCTTCTGTATAAGTTGTGTATGCTGGAACTGTAATTCCGCCAGCTACCATAATTGCTAAATCAGAAACAAACCATTCTGGTCTATTCTCTGAAACTAAAAGACATCTATCGCCTTCTTTTATATTTTCTTTAATAACTTTTGATAATTTTAAAATATTCTTTTCAGTTTGTTCCCATGTGTATGTTTTTTTATTACTTGGGTTTAGCCATTCTAAAAAAATATCTTTTTTATTTTGTTTATTTGCTTGATTAGCAAATAATTCGATCAAATTATTTAAATTATCTAAATTCATATTTTCATGGTGGGCGAAGAGAGAATCGAACTCTCACTTCTTGCGAAACACGATTTTGAGTCGTGCGCGTCTACCAGTTCCGCCATTCGCCCTTGGTATTCAATTAAATTATATTTAATAGTATAAGAACTAAATTTATATTAAAACCAAAAAATGTTTCAAACACTTTACAAAAAATGTTTAGAATTAGCTGCACATAAAAGTTCGAATTTTTATTTAGGGCTTGTATCTTTTATAGAAAGTTCTTTTTTCCCTATACCTCCAGATGCAATGATAATTCCAATGGTAATTGCTAAAAAAAAGGAATATTTGAAAATATTTTTAATAGCATCAATATTTTCAGTTCTTGGAGGAATTTTGGGATATTTGATAGGTTATTTATTTTTTGATTTAGCAATGTATGTTATTGAATTTTATGGTTATCAAAATAAAGTTGAAAATTTGAAATTGAGTATGTCACAAGGAAGTGGATTCCTTACATGGCTAAGTATTCTTTTTTTAGCGGGATTTACACCATTGCCCTATAAAGCCTTTACGATTTCAAGTGGTTTAATTGCTTTTAATCTTCCTATTTTTATAATTGTTAGCTTAATTTCAAGAAGCCTGAGATTTTTTATAGTTGCTTATCTTTCTTATAAATTTGGCGAGTTATTTACAGAGTTCATGGAAAAACATGGATCAAAATGGTTCACCATAATTGGAATTATTATAGTTATAATATTTATTATTATTTATTTATTTTTTAAATTAAATGGTTGAGATTAGCAAAACAATAACATTAAAGTTAATTTTTTTAATTAGCATTATTGCTTTAGCTTCAGCATTTTTTATTGAATATATTCTAGGTCATCAACCTTGCAACTTGTGCATACTTGAAAGAATTCCATACCTATTAGCATTAATAATTATTGTATTAAATTATAAATTTATAAATCTTGAAAAATATTTCATTCTTACTCTTATTTTAATTTTTTTTGCTGCTACTATTTTATCTCTATATCATTTTGGTATTGAGCAAGGTTATATTGAAGAATCATTAGTTTGTGATTTAAAAAATGGCTCCAATTTACTCTCAAAAGAGGACATATTGAAACAATTGCAAGAAAAAATTGTAAGTTGCAAAGATGTTACATTTAAAATTTTAGGATTATCGCTTACAAGCTACAATATTATAATATCAATATTAATAGTTTATTTTACAACAAAAACTTATTTTAGTTATGGCAAAAATAAATAAAAAGAAAATAGAAGAATTTATAAGAGTTGATCATGCTGGGGAGCGTGGTGCTGTTAAAATTTATGAAGGACAGTTGCTTGCTCTAAACACATTAGTTAAAGATGAAGCTTTAAAAAAAACAATTGAAGAAATGAAAGTTCATGAAAAAGAACATTCTGATTTTTTTGAAGAAGAAATTAAAAAAAGAAATATAAAACCAACAAAATTTTTACCCTTATGGGATTTATTAGGTGTAGGATTAGGATTTGGCTCCACTTTACTTGGTAAGAAAGCGGCCATGCTTTGCACTGCTTCCGTTGAAGAAGTGATAGATGAGCATTATTTAAACCAAATAAAACAACTTGATAATAGCGAACCAAAACTAAAAAAAAAAATAATTAAATTTAGAGAAGATGAGTTAAGTCATAAAGATATTGCCTATGAAAAGGGTGCTACAAAAGAAGGTCCGTACTCTGTACTAGATAAAATTATTAAAACTGGATCAAAAATTGCAATAAATATATCTGAGAAAATTTAAGACTCTAGTTCTACATCCCAATATAAGTAATCCATCCAGCTTTTATGTAAAAAATTCGGTGGAAAATTTTTACCATTTTTATGTAGATCCTCTGTTGATGGTCGATAAGGGTGCTGATGTAACTTCATACCTGAATGTTTTAATAGTTTACCACCCTTTTTTACATTGCATGCAGAACAAGCTGTTACAACATTATCCCAATTAGTTTCGCCTCCTTTTGATCTTGGTAATAAATGATCAAAAGTTAACTCTTCATTGCTTCCACAATATTGGCAGGAAAATTTATCTCTTAAAAACACATTAAATCTAGTAAAACTTGGCTTGCTTTGAGGAACAATATAATCCTTTAATGCGATAACACTTGGCAATTTCATATTAAATGATGGACTTCTTATAGTTCTATCGTAATTACTAACAATAATAACTCGATCAAGAAAAACTGATTTAACAGTATCCTGCCATGACCATAAAGACAAAGGGTAGTAACTCAAAGGTCTATAGTCCGCATTGAGTACTAGCGCAGGACACTTTTCTAATGAAACATCTTGTTCAATAAAATTATTCATTAATTAATTTTAACTTAGATAAACAATTTTATCAATAATAAGAGATGTTAAATTTTTTTTAAAATAAAATTTAAAGCTGTACTTGATGCTTCAATAGGAATATGATGATCACAATTTTTTATTAATAATGTATCAACTTTAACATTGTTTCTGATTAAAAAATCTTTTGCTTCTAACAAATGTGTTGATGGGACAATTTGATCAGCTTCTCCATGTATAAGTAATGTTTCAGTATTATTTTTGATCCTGTTTTTCAAATCTTTTTGATTTATTATCTTTCCAGAAAAACCAACTATACATGAAAATTTTTCTTCAAGTGTAAGACCAACATTTAAAGACATCATACATCCCTGACTAAATCCAGACAAACAGATTTGATTGTTTGATAACTTGAACTCTTGTTTTATTTCATTAATAAATTTTTTTAAAACTTCTTCAGCCTTGATTGATTGCTCTAATATGTAATCAGTATCATCTTTTGTTAAATCAAACCACTGATAACCAGAAGGATTTATAGCGCATGGCTCGTGACCATTTGGACAAATAAAAACTGTATTGGGCATATGTCTTTTCCAGTTTAAAGACAACATGCTAATATCCTTTCCATCACCTCCATAACCATGTAGCAAAATAATTGCATTTTTAATTTCAACACCATTTTCTGGTTTAATAATTATGGAATCTAGGCAAAATGTCATAGTAGATAAATTATGTTTTTTATGTCAAAAAACAATCTAAAATAAAAAATATGATTTCAGGAATATTAGTAAAAGTTTTATCAATAGCACTTTTGATAGCTGTTGGAGTAGTTTTAATCTTGGGTATAGGGACTCTTTTTAAGGGAGGAGAGACAAGTAAGAAATATTCAAATAAATTAATGCAGTTAAGAGTTATTTTGCAGTTTATTGCTATTATTGCTTTAGTTGGCTTCGCTTATTTTTTTAAAAATTAGTTATATTTTTTTATCCAATTAATAAAATTTTTATCCTCAAAATCAATTGAACCTATTACTCTAGCAAATTCTTGGCCCTTTTTATTAATTAGAATTGTTGTAGGGACACCTCTTAAAGAAAACATTTTTGCTAATGTAGTAGGTGGATCAAAATAAGGTTCAAAATTTTTAATGTTAAGATCTACAAAAAATTTATTTACTTTGTCTAAATTTTCTTTCCCAATATTAATTGCGAAAATTTTTATATTATCCAATTCTGGGTTGGCTTGTAGTTTATCTAAAGATGGCATTTCTTCTTTACAAGGTTCACACCAAGTCGCCCAAAAATTTAATATCAATAAATTCCCCATATATTCATTGATATTAATTTTTTGATCATTTTTGTCTAAAAAAATAACATTATCATGTGTTTTTGGTATTTTATGGATTACAATATTTTTAATACCAGGTAGTTCTTCAGCTACAACGTTTGTTATCAAAAAAATAAATATTATTAAAAATCTCATGTTAATAGGTATAATTAAATATCATGGCAAAAAATAAAAACAACCAAGCAATCTGGAACACACGGATAAAAAAAAATGCATCAAGTTTGTTTCAAAAAGTCGGTAATTCAATAGATGTTGATAAAAGACTTTATAAAGAAGATATTCAAGGATCCATTGCCCATGTTGAGATGCTTTTTAAACAAAAAATAATTTCATTCAAAATAAAAAATAAAATTGTTTATGGACTTACAAAAATTGATAAGGAGATAACAAACAATAAATTTGAGTTTAATAAAAAATATGAAGATATTCATATGAATATCGAAAAGAGACTTTTTCAAATTATAGGAGAAGAAGCTGGCTACGTTCACACTGCAAGATCAAGAAATGATCAAGTAATTACTGATTTTAAAATTTGGATGAAAAATTCAACCAACGAAATAAATAATAACATTAATAAAGTTATTAAGAGTACAATTAAGTTAGCTGAAAAAAACGTTGAGACTATTATGCCTGGATTTACACATCTTAAAAATGCTCAAGCTATTTCTTTTGCACATTATTTAATGTCTTATGTAGAAATGTTTAATAGAGACAAAAAGAGATTTTCTAATAATTTAGACGGTTTAAATGAAAATCCTTTAGGTGTTGCTGCTTTAGCGGGAACATCATTTAATATAGATAGAAATTATACAACCAAAAAACTTGGTTTTAAAATACCTACAAATAATTCTATTGATACAGTTTCAGATAGAGATTTTGTTTTAGATTTTTTATATGCTTCATCTGTGTGTGCTATGCATATTTCTAGAATTGCTGAAGAGTTAATTATTTGGAATTCAGATGCTTTTAACTTGATCAATTTATCTGATAAAGTTGTTACCGGATCTTCTATAATGCCTCAAAAGAAAAATCCTGATCTTTTAGAGTACTTGCGTGGAAAATCAGGAAACGCTTATGGAAATTTATTTTCAATGCTTACAATCTTAAAAGGTTTACCATTATCTTACTTTAAAGATCTACAAGATGATAAAGAGATAGTTTTCAAATCTAACGACAATCTAAATAATTGTTTAAAAATTTTTGATGAAATACTAAAAAATTGTAATCCAAATAAGAGTAAAATGTTGGAACTTGCTAATTCTGGATACACTACAGCAACTGATTTAGCTGACTATCTTGTAAAAAATCACTCAATGTCTTTTAGAAAAGCATATCAAAAAACTGCTGCAGTAGTTAATTTTGCTGAAAAAAGAAAAAAAAAATTAAATGAGTTGACTTTAAAAGAATTAAGAAAAATCGAACCTAAACTTAAAGATGACGTATTAAAAGTATTTAATTTAAAAAATTCAATTAATTCGAAAAAATCTTATGGTGGAACTTCTTTTGATAATATCAAAAAAATGATAATGAAATATAAAAAAGATAAATGATTAAAAAATTTACTATAATTATATTGTTATTTTGTGCAGTTATTTCTTGCGGAAAGAAAGGTGATCCTAAATACGTAGATCCAGATAAAAAAGCAGAAATAAAAGAAGTTTCAGTTATCTTAGCTTAATGAAATACATAAATAGAAGATTAACAATAGAAAAAATTAGTCTCCAAAAAATTGCAAATAAATTTGGGACTCCATTTTATTCTTACTCCTATTCTAAATTGAGAGAAAATATTAATAATTTTAAAAAAAACTTCAGATCTTTTTCACCACTTATCTGCTTTGCAGTTAAATCCAACACAAATGTTAATATAATCAAAGAAATTAAAAAATTTGGATTAGGTGCTGATGTTGTTTCAGTAGGAGAATTGATGATGGCACTAAAAGCAGGAATTAATCCAAGCAAAATAGTATTTTCTGGTGTTGGTAAAACAACAAGTGAAATCAACTTTGCTATTAATAAAAAAATTTTACTTATAAACGCTGAGTCTTTGAGTGAAATAAAAGAAATAAATCGAATAGCAAAATCAAAAAATAAAAAAATAAAAATTGGTGTAAGACTAAACCCAAATACAGATGCAAAAACATTAAGTCAAATATCCACTGGGAAAAAAGAAAATAAATTTGGTGTAAATAAAAATACATTTTATGAAATTATAAATTATTGTAAGAATTCAAAAAATATTGAATTAAAATGTCTAAGCGTTCATATAGGTAGTCAAATTTTAGACCATAAACCTTATGAAAAAATGCTTAAAGCGGTCAGTCAAATTCTCAATAAAACAAATCATAAATTTGAATTTATAGATTTAGGTGGAGGTATGGGCATTACTTACACTGATAAAAATAAAAAACTTAATTATAAAAAATACAACACAGCAATTCTTAAATTTTTAAGAAAACATAAAGTTAAAATTATATTTGAGCCAGGTAGATCAATTATTGGCAATACCGGGACATTAGTGTCAAAAATAATCTATATAAAAGATAGCGGAAGTAAAAAATTTATAATTTTAGATGCAGCAATGAACGATTTAATGAGACCTGCTCTGTATGGTGCGTTTCATAAAACTTTACCTGTTACAAAATCTAACAAAACATCGAAAAAACCATATGAATTTGTAGGTCCTATTTGTGAAAGTACAGATAAATTTGTTACATTAAAAAAATTTCAAGTGTTGAATGAAAAAGATTTAATAGCAATATGTGATGTGGGAGCTTATGGAATGTCACTAAGCTCAAATTATAATTTAAGACCTAAACCAATAGAATTACTAATAAAGGGATCAAAAATTAAAGTAATAAGAAAAAGACAAAAGCATAAAGATATAATTTAGCTTTTGACAAAAATGATAAGAAACTTTTTATTTTCAATATTGTTTTTCACTGGAATCATTTTTATTTCGATAATTTTTTTACCATCATTTTTTTTGTCTAAACAGGTTGTTTTGATTGGGGGTAAGTTAATGGGTCATTGGGCCAGTTTTTGTTTAAGATTTGTTCTTTCGGTAAAAATTTCAATCAAAGGAAGAGAAAATATTATTAATAATGAAAAATTTTTTATAGCAGCATCTCATCAATCAATGTTTGAAACTTTTTACTTACAAACAATCTTTAACTCACCTGTGTTTATTTTAAAAAAAGAATTATTGTTAATTCCAATTTTTGGTTGGTACTTAAAAAAAATAGGATCAATTTCAATAAAAAGAAACAAAGTTACAAAAGATAACTTGGGTTTTTTTGATGATATTTCAAAAATGATGGCTACTTCTCATAGACCTTTGATTATTTTTCCTCAAGGAACTAGAGTTCTTCCAGATGAAAGACCACCTTTTAAAAAAGGTGCTTCGAGAATTTATGAAGAGCTAAATGTTGCTTGTCAGCCAGTTGCAATTAACTCTGGATATGTGTGGCCTAAAAAAGGTAAAAAGAAATCTAATAAAACAATTACAATCTCTATTTTAAAACCAATTCCTTCTGGGTTAACAAAGGAAAATTTTATTCAAATTCTTGAAAAAAATATTTATTCAGAGTTAGACTTAATTAATTAGCCCTTCATAGGCATAACAACAAAAATACTATCGAAATCACCTGGATCTTTTATCAATGCTGGTGAACCAGTATCATTAAAAAAAATTTCAACTCTATCTCCATCTAGTTGTGAAGCAACATCTATCAAATATCTAGAGTTAAAACTTATCTCTAAATCATGATCAAACTTAACAGTTAAAGTTTCTTTACCATCACCACTGTTAGTATTATTTACTGACAGATCTAAAGTGTCTTTAGATAAATTGAATTTCACACCATCTTTTTTATCTAATGAAACAGAAGCTACTCTATCAACTGAATTTAAAAATAATTTTAAGTCTATTTCTAATTTTTTTTGATTATTTTTAGGTATAACTTGAATGTAATTAGGAAATTTTCCATCAATAAGTTTTGAAATTAAAATACTATTATTTAATTCAAATTTTATTTTTGATTTAACATTTGAAACTTTCACATCTCCATCATAGCTATCTAATAAGGAGCAAAGTTGAAAAATTGTTTTTTTGGGTAAGATTATTGGATCAAAATCAATTTTTTCCTCTAATCGAATTTTTGAAATAGACATTCTATGACTATCAGTTGCAACTGCTGTTAAATAATTTTTATCTTCAACTTCTGTTTGATGAAAATAAATTCCACTTAGGTAATGCCTTGTTTCGTCATTAGAGACTGAAAATTTACACTTATTTAATAATTTCAATAATTGTTTTGATTTAATTATAAATTCATTTTGATTAAAATTTTCATCTGTCAATGGAAACTCTGTTGCACTTATGCAATTCAAATTAAAAATAGATTTTTCAGACTCTACTTGTAATTTACTTATATCTGTTAGAGAAAGATTTATTTTTTTTCCTGAGTTAAACTTTCTTATAATATCATACATGATTGAGGAAGTTGTAGTTGTTTTGCCCTCCTCTAGAATTTCTACGTTATTTAATTGATGTATAAATATTAAATCTAGATCAGTCGCAGTGATAGTAAGTTTTGAATTGCTTACATCTAACAAAATATTAGAAAGTATTGGTAATGTACTTCTTTTTTCAATAACTCCTTGACAATAATTTAATGCTTGCTGAAGATCCTGTTGATTAACGTTAAATTTCATTTTCTTTATTATTATATAAAATCTGGTTTTTTAATTTATTGATATTATCAACCATCTCAGGATCTTTTTCTTTTATCTTTTCAATAGTTTTTACTGAATGAATTATTGTTGTATGGTCTCTGTTAGAAAATTCCCTTCCAATTTCAGGTAATGATTTAGAAGTCAAAATTTTAGTTAAATAAATTGCTGTTTGTCTAGGTCTTACTAAATATCTTGATCTTCTAGATGATAACATTTCATTTTTGCTGATTTTGAAAAACTTACAAACAATTGTCTGAATTAGATCTATTGTAACCTTATTTTCTGCTAAATTTAATAAATCCTTTAAAACTACTTTAGTTTCAGCAAGATTTGGAACTTTGTTGTAAATTCTTGAAAATGAAACAACTCTGTTTATTGCACCAACTAATTCCCTTATACTTCCAGTTATTTCATTACTTATAAAATCTTGAATTTCTCTAGAAACTTGTAATTGTTCAGAATACAAAGCATTCAATTCTCCAGTTTTTTTTTCAACTATTTTTTTTCTTAGCTCAAGATCGGGCTTTTGAATATCAACAACTAATCCACCAGAAAATCTTGATTTAATTCTTTCTTGAATCCTTGATAATTTGTTTGGTGCTCGATCAGCTGATACAATTATTTGAGATCCCTTATCAAGTAATGCATTAAATGTATGAAAGAACTCCTCCTGCATAGCCTCTTTTCCACTTATAAACTGGATATCATCGATTAATAAAATATCTGTATTTCTAAAATATTCTTTAAACTTAACCATGTCGTTTGATTTAATTGATTTTACAAACTGATACATGAAACGTTCGGCAGAAATAAACATTACTTTATTATTTTTTTTAAGCTCTAAGCCTATTGAATTTAATAAGTGGGTTTTTCCCATTCCAACACCACCATAAATATAAAGTGGATTATAATGAGATATATTTTCTGAAACTTTTAAAGAAGCTTCGTATGCTAATTTATTACTTGAACCTGTTATAAAATTATCAAATCTTTTATTTGGGTCAATTCGATTATACTGAAGATAAGAGTCTTTTATAAATGAAACATTTTCATTAGTATTATTTTCTTTAATACTATTTTCTTTTAAAGTGATATCTTGAGCTTTTTCAACTATTTTGAACTCAATTCTAATTATGTCTTTTTTATATACTTTAATTATTTGTAATATTTGGTCTAAATACCTTGATGTAATCCAATCTCTAATAAATCTTGTTGGAACTGATAATAATAAGTAATTATTGAATTCCTCTAAAAAAGAAATCTTTTTTAACCAACTCTCATAAACTTCTAAGCCGAGTTTATTTTTCATTTCACTCTGTACTTGCTTCCATTCAAAGCCTTCAGAGGAAAAATTATTAATATTTTTTGTGTTTGTTAATTTATTCATAACTTAAGGGGAAATCCCAGTTAGAACGATTTAAAAAAATTTGCAACAAGTTAATAAGAAAAATAAAAAAAAAATAAAATCTATGATTGTGATTTATAATTTTGCAGATTAATTTTATTTTAGATCTAAAATTAAAATTTAAAATTGAATCAAATATAGATTGAATCAATAAATTGATTGAATTAGAACTGAATCAAACATAGATTGAAAGAAAGTAATCCAAGTATTTACTAAATCTAAATGTGGTAACTTAAGACAAATCTTAAATATATAATGTAGATATCAGGAGTTGTTTAAAAACTAAGCTAACGTTTAGATTGCAGCTATTTTTTTGGTAATTCTAGAAACGTTTCTAGAAGCATTTTGTTTTTTTATTATTCCTGTTTTAGCAATTTTCATCAACTCAGAGTTTAACTTTGGTAAAAATTTTAGAGCTTCTTCTTTCTTCTTACTGTCAATTAGAAGGTTCATTTTCTTAAGAGCGTTTCTAAACCTACTCTTTCTAGCTTTATTTACCGCTGTTTGTTTAGAAATTCTCCTAATTCTCTTAATTGCTGATTTTGTGTTTGCCATCTGCGCAGGGGTATAGCTTGAGAATTTATAGTGGTCAACTAAATATTTAACTATTTTTGACAGGAAACACAAAAAAAAGTTGATCTATTTGATGTTATTTTTTTTTTTATAATACCTTTGCACTTCGTGCGCTTACAATTAGCTCCTTCTTGCTGATAAACTTTAAACTCCTTTTGAAAATTACCTTTATTACCTAGGATATCTTTAAAATCTCTTATGCTTGAACCTCCCATATTAATGGCCTGTTGAAGTATTTTCTTAGAATTTAAAATAATATTTAAACATTCATTTTTATTAAGTCTTTTTGCCTTTTTAAATGGATTTATTTTACTAGCAAAAAGAATTTCGCTTGCATAAATATTACCTATCCCAGACACAAATCTCTGGTCAAGTAAGAAACTTTTTATATCCTTATTTTTATTCTTAAAATAATTAACTAAATAATTTAAGTTAAATTTATCGCTAAAGGGTTCGGGTCCCATTAATTTAAATCTTTTTTTTAAATCTTGATGATTTTTGAATATTTCGAAAAATCCAAAACGTCTTGGATCATTATAAATTACTTTCAAGCTATCAAATACAAACTCTGCATGGTTGTGTTTTTTAGGTAAAAAAGGTGAATGATAAAAACTAGTATTCGTAAATTTTTGAGGCTTTTTGTTATTAAGAATATGAATTGTCCCTGACATTCCTAAATGAATTAAACAAAAATCTTCATTTTGAAAATGGATAATTAAATATTTGGAAAATCTACTAACTTCAATTATTTTTTTATTTTTAAGAAAAGTTTCAAAATCACTTGGTATTTTAAACCTTAAATTCCTATTTCTAATTATTACTTTTTTTATGCTTTTTTTTTTGATCTTTTTATGAAGGGATTGTCTAACAATTTCTACTTCTGGTAATTCTGGCATTTGATACTATATTCAATATATATTTTTTTATGCAACAAAATCTTCAAAATAAAAAAGGACTTGTAGAAAATGTATTTAATCAGGTCTACAACAAATATGACTTAATGAATGACTTTATGTCTATGGGTGTACATAGGTATTGGAAAAAAAGTTTAATCAATATGATGAATCCGAGAGTTAGTAGAAAATTAATAGATGTTGCATGTGGGACGGGGGATGTTGGAAAGTTATTTTTAGATAGCACAAATAAAGAGGCTGAGATTACTTGTGTGGACCCTAATAAAGGAATGGTTAGTCAAGGAAAGCAAAAATTATCTAATTACAAAAATGTAAAATGGGTTATTTCTCCAGCAGAAAAATTACCAATAACAGACAATTCATTTGATTATTACACTATTAGCTTTGGGCTAAGAAATACAAAAAATTTAAATAAAGCACTTTCAGAAGCCTATAGAGTTTTAAAGCCTGGCGGACGCTATCTATGTCTGGAATTTTCTAAGATTCAAAATTCAAATCTTGATTTTGTGTATAAAAATTACTCAAAACTCATTCCTATTATTGGTCAGTTTGTAGTTGGAGAAAAAGAACCTTACGAGTATTTAATCAAAAGTATTGAACAATTTATTAATCAAGATGAATTAATAGAGTTGATGGAAAAAAATAATTTTCATAAATGTTCTTATAGAAATCTTTCTGGTGGTATTGTTTCAATTCATAGTGGTTGGAAAATTTAATGATTAAAAAACTTATTACTTTATTTAAATTAGGAAGAAAAATTGCAAAATCAGATATTTTAAAAATTGCATCAAAATTTAAAAAACCTCCTTTAGCTGTAACAATATTATTCCAAATTTTATCTATTTCATTTGAAAAAAAGGAACAAAATAATTTAATTGAGGATGATGGTGAAAGATTATCTAGGTCATTAGAATCTATGGGTACAACTTTCATCAAACTTGGGCAATTTCTTGCTACTAGACCAGATATAATCGGAGAAGAATTATCTTTAAAGCTAGAAAAACTTCAAGATCGATTACCCCCTTTTTCGATTCATGAAGCAAAAGAAATTATTAAAGAAGATCTTGGAGTTGATGCGTTTAATTCAATAATTGATTTAAGTGAACCAGTTGCTGCTGCATCAATTGCACAAGTTCATAAAGCAAAAATAAATGACAACGGAACAATTAAAGATGTGGCAATAAAAATCTTAAGACCAAATATAAAAAAAATATTCAATGAAGAAATAGATGCAATGATGTTATTTGCGTTTATCATTGAGTCATTTGTAAAAAAAACAAAAAGATTAAAACTTGTTGAAGTTGTTTTTTTACTTAAAGAAATAACTAATCTTGAAATGGATTTAAGATTCGAAGCTGCTGCAGCTAACGAATATGCTGAAAACACTAAAAATGATGCTGGATTTAAAGTTCCTGAAATTTATTGGAATTTTACTAGTGAAAATGTAATGACTTTGGATTGGATAGATGGAATTTCAATAAGAGAAGCTGAGGAGCTAAAGAAAAGAAATTTAGATACTAATAAAATAGCTGAAGATATTATCCAGCATTTTTTAAGACATGCTGTAAGAGACGGTTTTTTTCATGCAGATATGCATCAAGGAAATATTTTTGTTGATAATAGTGGTCAAATTGTACCTATAGATTTTGGGATTATGGGCAGGTTAGACAAACTTAGCAAAAGATTTTTAGCAGAAATTTTATTTGGATTTATTCAAAGAGATTATCGTAAAGTAGCTGAAGTTCACTTAGTAGCAGGATTAGTTCCAAAAGAAGTGCCAATCGATGATCTAGCTCAAGCTTTGAGATCAATTGGTGAGCCTATATTTGGTCAAGAAGTAAAAGATATTTCAGGAGGTAAATTACTCAAACAATTGTTTGATGTAACAGAAAAATTTAATATGCAAACTCAACCTCAATTATTAATGTTGCAAAAAACTATGGTAGTTGTTGAAGGTGTAGCAAGAAAGTTAAATCCAAATACAAATATTTGGACAACTTCAAAGCCTGTACTAGAAAATTGGCTTAAAGAAACAAAAGATCCAATTAATAATTTAAATGAAACTTTAAAAAATACATCTGAAGTGATTAAACGTTTACCAGAATTTCCTGAGATTATGGATAAAGCAAATCAAGCATTAACGTTTTTAGCTAGTGGTCAAATTCCACAAAATTCAAATTCTTATACCGCTCTGAATGATAAGAAATCAGAAATGATAGCATTTAGAAATCAATCTATTATTGGTTTATTACTTCTTGTAATTTTTGGCCTTATAGTATTTTAATTCTGCAGATGAAAAATTTGATAAGTAAAAAAATACTATTTATTATCTGTGGAGGAATATCTGCTTATAAAAGTCTTGAAACAATTAGGCTTTTTAAAAAGAGTGGTGCAGATATAAAGACAATTCTTACAACAAGTGCAAAAGAGTTTGTAACTCCACTTTCAGTAACATCACTTTCTCAAGGTAAAGTTTATAGTGATTTATTTAGTGTAGAAAATGAAACAGAAATGGATCATATTTCACTTTCAAGATGGGCAGATATAATTGTAATCGCGCCTGCAACAGCAAATACAATTTCAAAACTGGCTCAAGGAACAACTGATGATTTAGCATCCACTGTTGTTTTAGCTTCAAATAAAGACATTATTTTAGCACCAGCTATGAATGTAAGAATGTGGGAGCATCCAACTACTAAAACAAATATAAAAAAATTAAAAAAGTTTGGATATAAACTAATTGGTCCAGAGGTTGGTGATATGGCATGTGGTGAATATGGAGAGGGTAAAATGTCAGACCCATCAATAATTGCTGAAGAAATTGATAAATATTTTTTAATTCAAAAAAATAACAAAAAATTTAAAGCATTAGTTACAGCAGGCCCAACTAATGAGTACATAGATCCAGTTCGTTTTATTACGAATAAATCAAGTGGCAAACAAGGATACGAATTAGCAAAATCATTATCCAAAAAAGGTTTTGATACAACATTAATATCAGGTCCAACTAATCTTGAAATAACTAAAGATATTAATCTTATAAAAGTCGAAACAGCGGATGAAATGTTAGTTGCCACTCAAGAAAATTTACCTGTTGATGTAGCAATTTTTTCTGCAGCGGTAGCTGATTTTAAAATTAATAAAAAATATGAAAATAAAATTAAAAAACAAGAGAACTTAAACTTAAATTTAGAAAAGAATGTAGACATACTTCATTATGTATCTAACCATAACTCCATGAGACCTGATCTTGTCATTGGATTTGCAGCAGAAACTAATGAGATTGATAAAAATGCAGAGGAAAAATTAAACAAGAAAAATTGCGACTGGATAATTTCTAATGATGTATCAAATAAAGATATAGGATTTAATTCTGATTATAATGAGGTAACAATTCATTATAAAAACAGAGACGTTAAAAAAGAAAAACTTTCATACAAAAAAAAATCTGGAATTTCTGATGAAATAGTTGATAGAATACTTGATCAATTAAATTAATGGCGAAAGTTCTTATCAAAAAGTTAGACCCTGCGGTTGAATTACCTGCTTACAAAACAGAAGGTGCATCTGGCATGGATTTGATGGCATTAGTAAAAGAACCCATCAATCTTAAACCAAACTCATCATGTTTAGTTCCAACAGGCCTTGCTGTTGCATTTTCAGGTGATTTTGAAATCCAAATAAGACCAAGATCTGGTTTAGCTGCAAAAAACAGTATAACCGTTTTAAATACACCTGGAACTATTGATAGTGATTACAGGGGAGAAATAAAAGTAATTCTATTTAATCACGGGAAAAATGATTTCTTGATAAATAATAAGGATAGAATAGCACAAATGATTTTAACGCCTGTAATTAAAATGGATCTCGAGGAAACTGATAATCTACCAGAAACAATTAGAGGAGAGGGTGGGTTTGGCTCAACAGGAAAATGAGCAAAAATTTAAACAAAAAAGAAATAGAGAAATTCTCAAGACAAATAATTCTTAAAAATATTGGGACGGTAGGTCAAAAAAAGATTTTATCTTCAAAAGTCTTGATAGTTGGTATGGGTGGTCTAGGTTGCCCAGTAGCAGAATTTTTAACTAGATCGGGTATTGGTACACTTGGGATTGCAGATCGTGATACTGTAAGTCTCTCTAATATCCACAGACAAGGTCTGTATAATGAAAAAGATATAAATCAATCAAAAGTAAAGATTGCAAAAAAAAAATTAAATAAAATTAATCCAAAGACAAAAATAAATATTTTTAATTTAAAATTAAATAAAAATACATTTGAAAAAATTATTAAAAATTATGACTATATTGTTGATGGGACTGATAACTTTGAAAGTAAATTTTTAATAAATGATTTAAGTCTAAAATATAAAAAATTTCTAGTCACTGGTGCTATAAGTAAGTTTGATGGACACATTTTTACTTTTAATTTTACCAACAAAAAAGATCCTTGCTTGAGATGTTTTTATCAAGAAGACACAATATCTGATGAAATTTTAAATTGTGAATATGAGGGAATTTTAGGAACTGTTGCAGGCACAATAGGTACATTGCAGGCAAATGAAGTTTTGAAAAAAATATTAAATATTGGACAAAATTTAAATGGATACATTCTAATTCTAGATCTATTAAATTTAAATTTCAGAAAAGCAAAAATTAATAAGAGAAAAAAATGTCTATGCAATTAATAGTAAAAAAAATTTATATATTATTTTTTTTATTATTTTTTACTCACATTTCGTTTGCTGATGAAATTTTTGTCTCTCTTAAAAAAAATAAAGTAAATGTTCGCTACGGGCCAAGTTTTGAATCTGATATTAAATACGTTTATAAAAAAATAAATCTTCCATTAAAACAAATTGATAAAAAAGAAAATTTCAGGCGAATTATAGATTTAAAAAATAACAGTGGGTGGATTCATATCTCTCAATTAAAAAAAAGTAATTCTGTAATAGCTACGAAAAATAAAGTTTTGTTTAAAAAACCTACATCTTTTGCTAAACCAATTGCTCAAATAAAAGAGGGAAGATTATTAATAATAGAAAAATGTGAGCAAAATTGGTGCAAAATTACATCAGAAGAATTTGAAGGTTGGATTAAAACAGATAATATTTGGGGACTAAATTAACTAAAATCAGTAGATAAAGAGGCTATATTTTCTGTAGATAATCTTGTGCTATGAGAATATTCTTTGTGATCAATTCCAAGCTCAATTTCTGAGCTATTAGATTGAAATTTTTCTATTTGATAATCAGTAAAATTAAAATGAATAAACTGTACTGAAGAAGCTTTTCCCTCAGCAGACGTTCTGTCAACATCTTCTTCCGGAACTGCGTTAATTTTCTCACCATCTATTTTCATAAACACTGTTTCTTCTATTCCACCAACTTTTCCAAGAAACGCAGCCCTTGAAATAGGATTATCTATTTCAAACATTAAAGTTGCAGTTAGTTCTTTGCCGTTAGGTATTAAAGGATTGTACGCAGATAACTCATCCTGAAGTTGCTCATCACCTCCTTTTTCAATGTAAAGCATTTCTTGTACTTGAGCTAACATTGTTTCATAACTTTCAAAATAAAAAGTTGCATAAGGACCTAAAGCAATTCTTCTATTTTTTTTATAATCAACAATACTTTTTCTTAATTCACGTCTCTTTTCTGTATAAACATCTAAAGGAATGATGTCTTCTTTTTGAATTTCTCTTTTTTCTCTCGGCATGATCATAAGTTATAACTTTTTGCCATTAATTCGATAGGATGTAGTGCCTCATCATTTGATATGTTTGTATCAACTTCTAACTGTTTTAAATGTTTACCAGCTAAAGGACAATCAGAAGCCATATACTTATTATTTTTGGTTTTTATTTGTCTAGATGTAGGTCTTCCAACTTTATTTGCTAAATCATGAGTTTCTTTCATTACTCCAAAAGTTCCTCCATGACCCGCACATCTTTCAACTACATCAATTTTAACATTTGGTATTAATTTTAACATATCTCTTGCTTTGATACCCATGTTCTGTGCTCTAGCATGACAGGCGTGATGCACAGTTACACCTCCATCAATCTCATTTAATCCTTCTGCTAATCCCTCATTGTTTGCAATATCCACAACATACTCATCAATATCCATAACATTTGCAGATAATTTTTTTATTTTTTCATCGTTTGGTAATAACAAAGGCCATTCGAATTTTAACATCAATCCACAACTTGCTGTTAAGGTTACTACTTTATATCCTTTATCAATCCATTCCATTAAATCCTTAGAAATTTTTTTTGCTTGTTCAACAACTTTTGGTAAATCTGCTTGCTCTAAAAATGGCATCCCACAACAACCAGGGTAAGCCTCCTGAACCTCTACACCATTTTTTTTTAAAACTTTTAAAGCAGCAACACCTGTATTTTTTTTATTAAAATTAACAAAACAAGTTGAATAGATAACAACTTTTCTATCTTTAGAAGGTGTTTGATAATTTATCTTATCTTTATTTTTTTTAAAATAATTTGAAAACGTTTCTGAGTTATATTTTGGTAACTGAACTCTTTTATCTATTCCAGTAATAAATTCTAGGATTTTTCTAATTAATTTATTTTTAATATTTGAAGCCCAGTTAACTATTTTAGAGAACATAACACCAATTTTAGCATTTCTGTCTATTTGAGCTAATTGTGTTGGTACACTTGGTAATTTACCTAATTTTTTTTGGGCTGTTCTGTATCGAAGCATTAAGTGTGGAAAATCAAGATCAAAATCATGGGGGGGAACATATGGGCATTTGGTCATAAAGCACATATCACACAAAGTACATGCATCAACAACAGGGGCAAATTGATCGCTAGATAAGCTTTCAACATCCTCATTTTTAGACTCATCAATCATGTCAAATAACTTTGGAAATGAATCACAAAGATTAAAACATCTTCGGCATCCATGACAAATATCAAAAACCCTTCTCATTTCAGAGTCTAACTTTTCAGGATTTAAAAAATCCGGATGCTTAAAATCTATAGGATGTCTTATAGGTGCACCTAAACTTCCTTCTTTACTCATATGACTAAGTTTGAAATAATAATTAATGATAAAGAAACCAAAACAACGGGTTCATTAAACCAATCCTTAAGTATTTGTACAACTTGCTCTACCATTTTATAAAATTTTAATTTTGAATTGTTTTTAGTGGGCGTTAAACGCCCACTAAGAAATTTAATTAACTAATAGACTCTAAAGTTTTTTGGAATTTACCAGCGTGTGATTTTTCAGCTTTAGCTAAAGTTTCAAACCAGTCTGCGATTTCTTCAAAACCTTCTTCTCTAGCAGTCTTAGCCATACCAGGGTACATATCTGTGTACTCATGAGTCTCACCTTCGATAGCTGAAGCTAAGTTAGCTTTAGTTTCACCAATTGGTTTTCCTGTTGCTGGGTCACCAACTTGTTCTAAGTATTCTAAATGACCATGGGCGTGACCAGTTTCACCTTCTGCTGTTGATCTAAAAACTGTAGCTACATCATTGTAACCTTCGATGTCCGCTTTTTGTGCAAAATAAAGATATCTTCTATTTGCTTGACTTTCACCAGCGAATGCTGCTTTTAAGTTTTCCTCTGTTTTACTTCCTTTTAAAGACATTATTTTCTCCTTTTAAATGTTACTCACCATATAATAGTTATATTAAATATGTCAACAGTTTAGAATTATTATAATGTAGATTTTAAATTATTGATTTAATTAAATTATTTTTGATTTTGATTATCACTCGCAACTTTAACCAAGACTTCAACTGAATTTATTTTTTTTCCAGTAATATTTTTTTTTATATTAACTGGATCAATATCATTTTCATCGCAATCTATTAACTCATGAGTGTCTTCATCATAAAAATGATGATGTAAAGATGTATTGGTATCAAAATAACTTTTATCACTGTTAATTGAAATTTCTTTTAAGTATCCTTTTTTTTCAAATGCATGAACTGTGTTATAAACTGTAGCTAGAGATATCTTTTGATTCATTTTCTCAGACAATAATTTAACCAAATCGTTAATAGTGAAATGAAAAGTTTTTTCTCTATTATACAAAACTTCACACATTTTTACTCTTTGCTTGGTAGGTCTAAGCCCGACTTCTCTTAATTTTTCAATAAAATTGCAGTTTTTTGGCATCGTTTTTTATAATAATTCTAAAGTATGAATAAAAATATAGTGTTTTATTATATTATATTAGGATTAAATCAAGTATTAAGGGAGCTCAAAATTATGAAAAAAAACTCATACTCCTACGATGACCTAATAACTTGTGGAAATGGTGATCTTTTTGGACCTGGCAATGCAAAATTACCTCTTCCGCCAATGCTTATGTTTGACAGAATAACTGAAATCAATGAAAATAATGGTACATTTAATAAGGGCTCTTTAAAAGCTGAATTAGATATTAAAGATGATCTTTGGTTTTTTGATTGTCATTTTAAAAAAGATCCAGTTATGCCAGGGTGCTTAGGTTTAGATGCTATGTGGCAACTGGTAGGTTTTTTTCTAGGCTGGCTAGGAAATCCTGGAAAAGGAAGAGCTCTAGGAGTGGGTACTGTAAAATTTACAGGTGAAGTTTTACAGAGTGTAAAAAATGTAAGATATGAAATAGATATGAAGAAAATTATGTCTCCTGGAGGAACAACTGTTGGACTTGCAAATGGAATTGTTCTTGCAGATAATAAAAAAATATATTCAGCAGAAAGTTTAAAAGTGGGGCTATTTAAATAATGAGAAGAGTGGTTATTACAGGTTTAGGAATAGTTTCTTGCTTAGGAAATAATCAAGAAGAAGTTCATCAATCTTTATTAAATTCAAAATCAGGAATTTCTTATGCTGAGGAATACAAAGAGCACAATTTAAAAAGCCATGTTCATGGTAAACCGAATATTAAACTTGAAGATCATATTGATAGAAAAACAATTAGATTTATGGGTTCAGGCTCAGCTTATAATTATATTGCAATGAAAGAGGCAATTGAAGATTCTGGATTAGAAGAAGGAGAAGTGAGTAATTTTAAAACTGGAATTGTAATGGGTTCTGGTGGTCCATCAATTGAAAACGTAATACTTGCAGCAGACAAAACCAGGGCTAAAACTCCAAAATTAATGGGGCCTTTTATTGTTCCAAGAACAATGGCCAGTACTGCCTCAGCAACACTTGCCGTACCATTTAAAATTAAAGGAACTAACTACACAATGAGTTCTGCATGTGCAACTAGTGGACACTGCATTGGAAATTCTATGGAATTAATTCAAATGGGTAAACAAGATGTTGTTTTTGCAGGTGGAAGTGAAGAAATTCATTGGGCGATGACAGCAATGTTTGATGCTATGACAGCTTTATCATCAAAATATAATGACACTCCACAATCTGCGTCTAGAGCTTATGATAAAACTAGAGATGGGTTTGTAATTGCAGGTGGGGCAGGTGTGTTAGTACTTGAGGAATACGAACATGCTAAAGCAAGAGGGGCTAAAATATACGCAGAATTAACTGGTTATGGAGCAACTTCGGATGGATACGACATGGTAGCGCCATCAGGTGAAGGTGCTGTTAGATGTATGAAAATGGCAATGGAAACTGCTAAAAATAAAATCGATTACATTAATACTCATGGAACATCTACCCCAGTTGGAGATATAACTGAGCTTAATGCTATTAAAGAAACTTTTGGAGAAGACATTCCAAAAATAAGTTCAACAAAATCTTTATCAGGTCATCCTTTGGGAGCTGCTTCAGTACATGAAGCAATCTATTGTTTAATAATGATGAAAAACAATTTCATAACAGGATCAGCAAATATTACAGATATGGATGATGATGCTAAAAAATTTCCGATTATTGCGAAAACTGAAACAGGAACAACATTAAATACAGTAATGTCAAATAGTTTTGGGTTTGGCGGAACTAATGCGGCTTTAATTTTTGAAAAGGTTTAGTTTATGAGTTTGATGAAAGGTAAAAAAGGATTAATCATGGGTGTTGCCAATGAAAGATCTATCGCATGGGGTATATCTCAAAAACTTGCTGAAGCAGGAGCTGAACTAGCATTTACTTATTTGGGTGACGCTTTAAAAAAAAGAGTAGTTCCTTTAGCAGAAAAATTAAATTCAAATGTTACATTTAGTTGTGATGTTGAAAAAAAAGAAGAAGTAGTAAAATTATTTGAGGATATTAAATCTCAATGGGGTGAAATTGATTTTGTAGTTCATGCAGTTGCTTTCTCTGATAAATCAGAGTTATCAGGTGAATATTTAAATACAACTAGAGAAAACTTTTTAAGAAGTATGTTAATTTCATGCTTTTCATTTACTGAAGTAGCAAAAGAAGCCTCAAAGGTGATGAAACAAGGTGGAAGTTTATTAACTTTAACTTACGAGTCTACTAAAGCAATTCCAAATTATAATGTAATGGGTGTTTGTAAATCAGCTCTTGAGGCAAGCGTTAAGTATTTAGCAAGAGATTTAGGAGCCACAGGTATGAGAGTAAATGCTATAAGTGCTGGACCTATCAAGACATTGGCTGCCTCTGCAATTGGAGACGCAAAATTCTTGTATAAATGGAATGAAGACCATTCTTTCCTAAAGCGAAATGTAGATATCCATGATGTTGGAAATTCAGCGTTATATCTATTAAGTGACCTTGCTAATGGAGTTACTGGTGAAATTCATTATGTAGATGCTGGATATAACAAGGTAGGAATGCCAGATCCTAAAAATATAACCTAAAATTTAGTTAAATTTAGTTAAAAATATATGAAGGGATACAGATTTATTACTGATGATGATACAGCAAGATTTTGTAATCGAGTAACTGAGGCATTATCGAATGGATGGAAATTATATGGTGAACCCAAAATGACATTTGATAAAAAAAGAGGAATAATCCGTTGTGGCCAAGCAGTCATAAAAAATGTTCCAAATAAAAAATACTCAAAAAAAATAAATTTATCTTCAATATAAAAAAACCCCCAGAACTTTTATTCAAGGGGTTTAAAATTTTAATTTAAGTTATAGATTATTCAGCAGCTTGTTTCATAGAAAGTTTAACTTTACCTCTATCGAAACCAATCACTTTAACTTTAACTTCGTCACCTTCTTTGACAACGTCAGTAACTTTAGCTACTCTTTTATCTGCTAGTTCTGAGATATGAACTAGTCCATCCTGTTTTCCTAAGAAATTAACAAATGCACCAAACTCCATAATCTTCATTACTTTACCTGAATAAATTTTGTTTAATTCAGCTTTTGCAGTGATGTCTTTAATCATTTGCATTGCAATGTTTCTAGACTCCTCATCAGGAGCAGCAACTGTTACTAAACCTTCGTCATTTACATCTACTTTCGCACCTGATTTTTCAACTATTTCTCTGATTGTTGCACCACCTTTTCCAATTACTGCAGCAATGTCTTTTTTATCTACATTGACCTGTTCCATTTTTGGAGTGTGTTTTCCAACATCAGATCTTGAAGCTGATAATGCTTTATTCATTTCACCTAAGATATGAACTCTTCCATCTTTAGCTTGGCTTAAAGCCTGCTCCATAATTTCAAATGTAATACCTGTAATTTTGATATCCATTTGAAGAGAAGTAATCCCATCTTTAGTTCCAGCAACTTTAAAGTCCATATCACCCAGGTGATCTTCGTCACCTAAAATATCTGATAGAACACTGAAATCTTCTCCTTCTTTAATTAATCCCATTGCAATACCTGCAACTGGCTCTTTTATTGGTACTCCAGCATCCATTAATGCTAAAGAAGTTCCACAAACAGTAGCCATTGAAGAAGAGCCATTAGACTCAGTAATCTCTGAAACTACTCTAAAAGTATATGGAAATGCTTCTTTTGTAGGCAATGAAGAGTTGATTGCTCTCCATGCTAATTTACCATGTCCAATTTCTCTTCTACCAGTTCCAATTCTTCCAGTTTCTCCAACTGAAAAAGGAGGAAAATTATAGTGAAGCATAAATCGCTCTCTTTGTAATCCATCTAAACTTTCAATTCTTTGCTCGTCATCAGATGTTCCTAAAGTTGCTACAACAATTGCTTGGGTTTCTCCTCTAGTAAATAAAGCGGAACCATGTGCTCTTGGTAAAACGCCCACTTCACATTCAATAGGTCTTACATCTGACAATCCTCGACCATCAATTCTATTTTTATTTTTTAGAATATCAGTCCTAACAATTGATTTTTCAAGATTTTTTAACTGACTGTTAACATCAAGATCTGTGTAGTTTTCATCTTCCTCATAAAGCTTTTTAGCTTTATCAGTAATCTCTGAAATCTGATTTGATCTATCCTGTTTATCTCTTGTTGCAAAAGCTTTCTTAAGATCTTCCGTAAAAGTTTCCTCAAGTTTTTTCTTAACTTCTGATAAATCTTTCTTTTCAACAGTCCACTCAGGTTTTCTACATTCTTTTGCAAGTTCCTCGATCATTTCAATTACTGGAACAAATCCTTCATGTCCAAATTTAACTGCATTTAACATTTCTTCTTCTGTTAAACCACTTGCTTCAGACTCAACCATAAGCACAGCATCTTTTGTACCTGCTACAACTAGATCTAATTTTGATTTTTCTAATTCTGCTTTAGATGGGTTTAAAACATATTTTCCATCTACAAAACCAACTCTTGAAGCACCTACAGGACCCATAAATGGCATTCCTGATATAGCTAAAGCTGCTGAAGATGCAGTAATTGACAAAATATCTGGTTCATTTTCTTTATCGTATGAAATTACTGTTGGTAATAACTGTACTTCATTTTTAAATTCATCAGGAAACAAAGGTCTGATTGGTCTATCAATTAATCTAGAGATTAATGTTTCACTTTCAGTTGGTCTTGCTTCTCTTTTAAAATATCCACCTGGAATTTTTCCAGCTGCATAATATTTTTCTTGGTAATTTACAGATAATGGAAAGTAATCCATTTCAGGATTTACTTTTTTTGCTCCCACTACTGTTGCTAGTACGACTGTCTCTCCACATGTTGCGATTATTGCACCGTCTGCCTGTCTTGCTACTTTACCTGTTTCTAAACTTATCTTCTTTCCCGCTACTTCAATTTCCTTCTTGTATACTTTAAACATTTCATTTCCATTTCGTTTCGTTCGTTTCGTTCCATTCCGTTCTATCTATCTTGATTTCTACTTTCTTAAATTCAATTTCGACAGTACATTTTTGTAAGAATCCATTTTATTTTTCTTAAGGTATTCTAACAATTTCTTTCTTCTATTTACCGCTCTCAACAATCCAACAGATGAATGTTTATCCTTTTTGAATTGCTTAATATGTTTAGAGAGAGTTTCAATTTTCTCTGTTAGCAAAGCTATCTGTATCTCTGAAGATCCAGTATCTTTATCGTGCATTGCTAATTCTTGTGCCTTTTTGTTCATGCCTCTTTCTTCCTATTTATTTGTTTGTTTTATTAAGTTTTCTATTTTTTCCGCATACTCAAAAGATTCGTCTTTTCTAAAAAGTAATTTTGGTAAAAATTTCATGACCACTTTTTGTGATAAAATTTTTCTAATTAAAAACGAGTATTCCTTTAAAACATTAATTGTTTCCTCTGCATCTTTTCCACCTAATGGAAGAACATATGCTTTAGCAATTTTTAAATCTGGACTCATTCTAACCTCAGTAACAGTTATTGTATTTGTTTCTAAATTGGGCACCTTAGCCTCATTTCTTATAAAAATCATGCTTAAAGACTGTTTGATCATTTCTCCTACTCTAAGCTGTCTTTGAGATACCGGTTTTCCTATTCTATCTGCCATTAAATTGACCTCTCTGTAGATGTAACACTAAAAGCTTCTATTGTGTCATTTTTTTGGAAATCCATATAATCTTTAACTGTAATGCCACATTCTTGACCACCACTTACCTGTTTTACCTGATTTTTTTCTCTAAATATTGATGAAACTTTTCCAGTATAAATGATAGCACCGTCCCTAATAATTCTAACATCTGAAGTACTATTAATTTCTCCTTCAGTTACTTTTGAACCTGCAACTTTTCCAGCACCTGAGACTTTAAATATTTCCAAGATTTGTGCTGTACCAGTAATTGTTTCTTGGACATCAGGTGCCAATAATCCTGACATTCTTTGTTTAATATAATCTAAAACTTCATAAATAATATTGTATGAGGATATTTTTATTTTTTCATTTTCAGCAAGTTTTTTTGCTTCTTTGCTTGGTTTAACATTGAAGGCTATTAATACTGCGTTCGATGCTTTTGCTAATGTAACGTCAGTCTCTGTTACCATTCCAATATCTGCTAAAATTATTTTAGGTTTGACTTCATCATGCTTAATTTGGCTAATTGCATTTTTAATTGCTTCTGATGATCCATGTACATCAGACTTAATAATTAAATTTAATTCTTCTGTGGATTTATCTGAGAAAGCAGAGTCTTGAGTTGCAAAAGTTAGTGGATTTTTTCCATCTTTACTTTCTTGAGCTCTGTTTTCACTCAATGTCTTGGCCTCTTTTTCTGTATCTAGTACAATAAAATCATCACCAGCTTTTGCCGCACCATTTATTCCTAAAATTTCAACAGGTGTTGAAGGTAATGCTTCATTGATATTTTTACCTTTATCATTAATAATAGCTCTTACTTTTCCCCACTTTAAACCACTTACAAAAAAATCACCTCTCTTGAGAGTTCCGGTGGTAATAATTATATTTGCTACTGGACCTCTACCAACATCAATTTTAGACTCTAAGACTATACCTGTAGCTTTAGATTCATAATCTGTTTTAAGATCTAAAATCTCTGCTTGAAGTATTATAGACTCAACTAATTTATCTAAGTTTTGTTTTGTTTTAGTCGAAATTTCAACCATTAACGTATCACCAGATAAATCTTCAGCGATCAATTCATGTTCTAATAATTGATTTTTTATTTTCTGAGGATCTGCCTCTGGTAAATCACATTTATTTATTGCTACAACTATTGGAACATTTGCAGCTTTAGCATGTTTAATAGACTCAACTGTTTGAGGTTTAACCCCATCATCAGCAGCGACTACTAAAACAACTACGTCTGTTAATTTTGATCCTCTTGCTCTCATTTCTGTAAATGCAGCATGACCTGGGGTATCAATAAATGTTAATTTATTGTCCTGGCTTTCAATTTGATAAGCTCCAATGTGTTGGGTTATTCCACCAAATTCTCCTGAAACCACGTTTGCACTTCTTAGCACATCTAGTACTGATGTTTTGCCATGATCGACATGACCCATTACAGTAACTATTGGTGGTCGATTTTTTAAATTTTCTGTTCTTGAAGCTTTTATTTTTTGAATTATTTCTTCTGCTTTCTCTTCCCTAATTGGATTATGACCAAATTCTTTAACTAAATATTCTGCAGTATCTGCAGCTAATGTTTGATTGATGGTCACAGTAACACCCATACCAAATAAATGCTTAATTACATTGCTTGATTGTTCAGCCATTCTATTTGCAAGTTCTCTTACTGTGATTGCTTCAGGAATATTGACATTTCTTTTAATCGGTTTTGAATTTTCTTGAATATCATCTTTTGTAGCATTTTTAATTTCTTTTTGTCTTGCTCTCTTTACTGATGCTAAACTTCTTTGTTTTGCATCAATCTCATCACTTAGTGCTCTTGATACAGTTAACTTTAACTCTCTCTTCTTTGTTCCTGCTTTTAAAGTTTTTCTATCTTTGTTTTCACTATCTCCTTTAAGTCGTTTAGTAGCTCTTTGCTCTGCTAGTTTTCTCTTTTCAAAATCGTTTGTTATAGGGGGTGATTTAGAACTAAATGAAGGTTTTAATGGTGTTCCTCTGTTGAAAGTTGAGGTTGTTCTTGGCTTATTTGTAGTAGATCTAAGTGATCCTCCTCTACTCGAGAATTTTCCAGTTTGTTTTTCAATTACTACAGAATTTTTTCCTTGTGATTTAGCAATCTCAATGTTTTTGATTGATTTTTTGGCTGAGCCTGAAATTGTTAATTTTGTTTTTTTCTCCATACCTCATCACTCAATCTTTATAAACAATGTTTCTGGCAGACATAATTAGTTCATCCGCTTCTTCTTTAGATAAAGCAAAATCTTCCAGATAACCTTGGATTTTCACTCTCTCACCTTTAACCACGTCATAACCACCAGTTAATTCATCAGATGCTAAGTCTGCAAAATCTTCCAAACTTAAAATTTTTTGTTCACCAAGTGTAACTAACATTCCTGGTGTTAATCCCTTTAAATTAATCAAGGCATCTTCCAGACCTAATTCTTTAATTCTTTGAGAAATATCCTCTTGATCCTTTTCATGAAACTCTTTAGCTCTTTCTATCAGTGCATTAGCTGTATCTTCTTCTATACCTTCAATCTTCATTAAATTTTCAGCTGAACTATCTTTGATGTCATCGATAGTTGAAAAACCTTCAGCAACAAGTAACTGACCCAACGTTTCATCTAACTCTAAATTTTTTACAAAGTTCTCTGTTTTTTCTTTAAATTCTGTTTGTCTCCGTTCAGAGTCTTCTGCATCTGTCATTATATTAATTTCATAATTTAAGAGTTTTGTCGCAAGTCTTACATTTTGTCCTCTTCTTCCAATTGCTTTACTTAAATTTTCCTCAGTAAGAATTACATCAAGTTTTTTTCTTTCACTATCAACATTAACTCTTTGTACTTCAGCAGGGGATAACGCATTTGAAACCAAAATAGCTGGGTCTTCCGACCAATTAACTATATCAATTTTTTCTCCTTGAAGTTCATTTACAACAGCTTGAACTCTTGAACCTCTCATACCTACACAAGCACCTACTGGATCTAAGGATGTATCGACTGCTTTAACGCATATTTTAGCTCTACTTCCAGGATCTCTTGAGGAAGATTTAATTTCTATTAGTCCATCATAAATTTCGGGAACCTCTTGAACAAAAAGCTTTTCCATAAATTTAGGGTGAGCTCTAGATAGAAATATTTGTTGCCCTCTAGGTTCTCTTCTAACATCATAACAATAAGCTTTTATACGATCACCTGCTTTAATATTTTCACGAGGTATTAATTCATTTTTTTGAATTATTGCTTCAGTTCTTCCTAAATCAACAATTACATTTCCAAATTCTAATCTCTTTACAATTCCACTTAAAATTGACTCTTTCTTATCAATAAAATCATTAAATTGTCTTTCTCTTTCAGCTTCTCTTACATTAAAACTAATCACCTGCTTTGCGGTTTGCGCAGCTATTCTTCCAAAATCAAATGAAGGAAGTGGCTGTAATACCTCATCACCAATAGACTTATCTTTGTTTAATTCATTTAAATTAATTGCATCTTCCAATTTTATCTCTGTATTTGCATTTTCAGGATTTTCAGCAATTACCAATTTTCTAAAAAGTTCAATATCTCCATTGTCTCTATTGATAGAAACTTTAATTTCATTTTCCTGTCCAAATTTTGATTTTGCAGCTTTAGCAATACCTGTTTCCATAGAACTTATAATTAGTTCTTTATCAATTGATTTTTCTAAAGCTACAGCTTCAGCAATTCTTAATAATTCAAGTTTATCTGCTCTTTTATTTAACATAATTTTGTTTGCTCCAAAAAAAAATGGGCTAAAGCCCATTTTGTAAAGTCCAATAATGTAGTTGCAATATAGTAAAGTTTTTTTTTAATTCAACAGAAACTATTTAGAAAAAAAGTTAGTTTTATCAGTTTTTTCCCACGAAAATGAACCATTTTCTTCAGGTGCTCTACCAAAATGACCATAGGCGGCTGTTTTTTCATATATTGGTTTATTTAAATGCAACATTTCTCTGATCCCTCTAGGGCTTAAATCAAAATTTTCTTTAATCTTTTCTACAACAAATTTATTTTTATCTAGATCGTTATCAAATAAATTAACATAAATAGAAAGTGGTTTTGATACACCAATTGCATAAGCTAACTGAATCAAACATTTGTCAGAAATTTTTGAACCAACAACATTTTTAGCAATATATCTTGCCGCATAAGCAGCTGATCTGTCAACTTTTGTTGGATCTTTTCCTGAAAAAGCACCTCCACCATGAGGTGCAGCACCACCATATGTATCAACAATAATTTTTCTACCCGTAAGACCGCAATCTCCATCAGGACCACCAATTACAAAATTTCCTGTTGGATTTACATAAAACTCATCCTCACTGAAGCCATTGAGAAAATTCTCAGGAATAGATTTTAACATATAAGGTCTTAATAAATCTCTGACTTGCGATTGATTAACATCTGGTGAATGTTGTGAAGAGATAACCACAGATTTTACTTTTGAAGGTTTTCCATCAACATACTCGAATGTTACCTGGCTTTTTGAATCTGGTTCAATATTTTTTAACTTTCCTGACTTTCTGTCTTCCGCCATCAATCTTAAAATTTTATGAGAATAATGAATTGGTGCTGGCATTAAAACATCTGTTTCATTACATGCGTATCCAAACATAATACCTTGATCTCCAGCTCCTTCATCTTTATTACCAGAGGAGTCTACACCCATAGCAATATCAGCTGATTGGGAATGTAAATGACTTTCAATTTTTGTGGCTTCTTTCCAGGTAAAGCCTTCTTGGTCATAGCCAATATCTTTTATACAATTTCTTACTTTTTCAATTAATTCATCTTTTTTAATTTCTGGTCCCCTTACTTCACCAGCTAAAACAACTTTATTTGTAGTAGTTAGTGTTTCGCAGGCAACTCTAGAATATGGATCTCTAGAAATAAAACTATCAACAACCATATCTGAAATCCTATCAGATACTTTGTCTGGATGGCCTTCAGAGACAGACTCGCTTGTGAAAAGATAATTTTTTAAGTCACTCATTTCTAAGCTTCTTAAATGAAAATATCAAAAAAATATACAATAAAATTATAAATCCAAAAATTTTGTTTCCAAATTTTGCAAATAGAGTTGTCTCGATTTTTTTTGACTCAATTAAATCAATATAACCTGATTTACTTATATCAACTTTTTGTTCGATAACTCCTAGTGGATTAATAATTGCTGTTATACCATTATTTGCAGACCTTAAAACATATTTCCCACTTTCTATCGCTCTAAAAATACTATGAGTTAAATGTTGCTCTGGGCCAATTGATTTACCAAACCAACCATCTTCAGAAATATTTACAATATAATCAAAGTTACTGTTTGTAAAAATTTTACCTGAATAAATTATCTCGTAACAAATAAGGGGCAATATTTTCACCGATAGGTTGTTATACCTCAGATCAATTATTTTTCTTTCTTCACCTTTTGAATATGATTGGTAATCATTAGTAATTGTTTTTAAGCCAATACTTTTTAATAATTTTTCAAAAGGTAAAAATTCTCCAAAAGGGACAAGATTAATTTTGTTATATGAATTTATTACATTAAGGTCATGGTCAAAAATAGATAATGAATTAAAATATTTAATAGTTTTATTTTTATCTTCTTTGCTATTAATTCCAATTGCTAATAAATGATTTTCGTTGAATTTATTTTCAAATAACCATTTGTATTCTTTTAGTTGGTCTTGCGAAATACCTGGAATAATACCTTCTGGCCAAATAAAAATTATTTTTTGATTTTTTTTAGGAGAGCTGATTTCAATTAGCTCTTCTATTGCAGCTATTGGATCAATATTATTATAAAATCTATCTATGTCTATATTTGAACTTAAAATTCTTAGTTTATAATCAAGTTTTCTTACCTGTTGATTATTAAATTTTTCTAAATTTTGTGAACCAAGTATATAAAATGACATTGTTGTAATAAGAAATGCAACACAAATACTAATATCTTTTTTATTCTCTCTTAAAATGAATATTGATGGGCTTGTAAACAATGAAATACAGAAAAGATTAAAGCTGTAAGTACCTATGATTGACGTAATATTTAAAATTTCTATTTGATTAGAGAAACTATAAGCAATTAAATTCCAAGGAAAACCAGTTAGTATTGATCCTCGTATAAATTCTACTATTCCAAATATCAAAGAAAAAAGAAAAAATGAGCTCAAATTTTTATTTGGTTTTATAACTGCAAATAAATAAGCAACTAAACCATAAAACAAGGCCAAAAAACCAGGTATTAATAATATTGTAAAAGGTATTAAAAACTTAAAATTTTGATCAAACGTTAATGATATTGAGATCCAATATAAATTAATTACAAAATAGCCAAACCCATATAACCAACCATAAAGAAAAAATATTTTTTTATTTTTAAAAAACTTAATTTTTTTTATTAAAAATATATAGAACAAACTAAAAGTTAAAAAATTTATTATAACATAATTAAATGGAGGTAAACTTAAGGAAGTAAGTGCTCCTAATAAAATTAAATAAATTAATTCAATATAAAATTTATTTTTCAATTTAAATTATTTTTGATTGTACAGATTTAAATATTAGATTTTCCTCTTTTAACATTTTGGAATAATCTTTATTTTTTTTATGATCAAAACCCAAAAGATGAAGAAAACCATGTATAAATATTTTAGCAACTTTTTCTTTAAAAGATTTTAAATCTTGTGATCTTGGTTGGTCTAGATAATTATAACTAATGATAATGTCTCCAAGATAAGTGTTTTTTTTTATTTTTATTTTTTTATCCAATGGAAAAGATAAAATATCGGTAGATTTATTTTTTTTTCTGAAAACATTATTTAATTTTTTAATATTCTTATTATTTGAAAGTAATAGTGTGAAGGTTACTTTTTTATTCAAAAATTTATATTTTTTTGGAAAAGCTTTACATATTTTTTTAAAAAAAATGTCCTTATTTTTTAGTCTTTTTGACCAAGCCTTCTCCTCGGAGAAGACATTAATACTAATCATTATTTGAGTATGCTTTGACTATTTTAGAAACAAGTGGATGTCTGACTACATCTGAATGATCAAAATCAACTATGGATATTTCCTTTAAATGCCCTAGTAACTCTTTTGATCTAACTAATCCTGACATGCTTTTATTTGGTAAATCAATTTGAGATGGGTCACCATTTACAACAATTTTAGAATTTTCTCCAATACGTGTTAAAAACATTTTTATCTGAGTATCCGTAGCATTTTGTGCTTCATCTAAAATTGCAAAGGAATTTTTTAGAGTTCTACCTCTCATAAAAGCTAAAGGTGCAATTTCTATATCTCCAATCTCAATCATTCTTTGTATTTTTTCAAAGTCAAAGAGATCATATAAAGAATCATATAAAGGTCTAAGATAAGGGTCTACTTTTTCCTTCATATCACCAGGTAAAAATCCCAAACGCTCGCCTGCTTCTACAGCTGGTCTTGAAAGAATAATTCTCTCAATCTTTTTTTCTAAAAGCATAGTTAGACCTACAGCGACTGCCAGAAAAGTTTTTCCAGTTCCTGCTGGCCCAGCTGAAATTACAATATCACTCTCCCTCAAAGCTCTCACATAGCTTTTTTGTTTTTCAGACCTAGGAATTATAGATTTCTTGGGAGTTTTGATAATATCTGTAACATTATTATTTTTTACTTTTTCATTAATCATAAAGTTATCAACTGATGAAAATATATCTTTATTCTCTATACTTCCATTATTAATAAACTGATTAGCCAAAAATTGAATAGCATTTTTAATTTTTTCATTTTTTTCAGGCGTTGATTTAATTAAAATTGAATTTCCCCTTGAATATAAGCTGCAATTTGTAATTTTTTCTAATTCTTGTAAATTTTTATTAAATTCCCCAACAACACCCATCAACAAGTTATTATCATGAAATATAACACTTAAAGAATTGTTATCTGAATAAACAAATTTTAAAGACTGATCGATATTTTTTTTAGTTATTCCACTCAAATTCTATGCAACCTTCTGATCTGAATTAGTTATTACTTCACCGAATAAAGTATTTCTATTACTATCTTTAATTCTCACTTGAACTATTTTTCCAATATCATTCTTTTTACCATTAAAAATTACAGATGTCATATACTCAGATCTACCAAAAGCTTTGCTTTTATCGTCGGTTAAATTTTCAACCAAAACATCAATAACTTTACCCTCCAATGACTTGTTCATTTCGATTTGATTTTTGAATAAGATAGTTTGAATTTTTTCTAATCTTTCAATAGAAATTTTTTTTTCAATTAGGTCTAAATTTTCGGCGACTGTTCCAGGTCTTGGACTAAAAATAAATGAATAAGAGTTAATAAATTTAATTCTTTCAATTAATCTAATAGTATCCTTAAAATCCTGATCCTCTTCACCAGGATAACCTATTATAAAATCGCTTGAAAATTCTATATTTGGGTTAATTTCTTTTAATTTATCAAAAATATTTAAATATTCCTCAATAGTATGTTTTCTGTTCATTAATTTTAAAATTTTATTAGATCCACTTTGGACAGGTAAATGTACAAGTGGCATTAACTTTTTGGAAGTTTTATAAACTTCAATCAAATCCTCTGTCATATCTTTTGGGTGAGATGTTGTGTATCTAACTCTTTTAATTTCAGATATTTTTTCAATGTTAAATATTAAATCTGATAGTCTGTATCCTTCATTATCATAAGCATTTACATTTTGACCAAGTAAAATTATTTCTTTTGCACCATTGTCAGCTAAATATTTTGCTTCATCCAAAATTTGATTAAATGGTCGAGAATATTCTGGTCCTCTTGTGTATGGGACTACACAAAAATGACAAAACTTATCACATCCTTCTTGAATGGTTAAAAAAGATGAAACTTTTCCAGCTTCATTTTTTATTTTGCTTAAATATTTAAATTTAGAAACTGCATCAAACTCAGTCTCTTCTATCTTTTTCTTTTTTTCAGTATAATTTATAATTGTATCGTTAATTTTATGATAAGCTTGAGGACCAATTACTAAATCTATATAAGGTTCTCTTTTAAGCATTTCTTGGTTTTCTGCTTGAGCAACACAACCTGCAATAATCACCAATGGTTTTTTTTTAGATCTAAAAATTTTTTTTACTCTACCTATTTCATGATAAACTTTTTCTTTTGCTTTATCTCTTATGTGACATGTATTTAAGAGATAACAATTTGCTTCTTCATATTTTTCTGTTTTTTCATAACCAATTTTTTTAACTGAATCGTATATTCTATTTGAGTCATACTCATTCATTTGACATCCAAAAGTTTTAATAAATATTTTTTGATTCATAATTATTGGGATTTTTTCTTAACCCCATATAATTCTAATTTATGGTCTACTAGTGTATATCCATATTTTTCCGCAACTTTTTTTTGAAGCTTTTCAATTTCTTCGTCTACAAATTCTATAATTTCACCAGTTTTCACATCTATTAAATGATCGTGATGACCTTCATTTAGCTCTTCATATCTAGCTTTTCCACCTTTAAACTCATGCTTTGTTAATATTCCTGTCTCCTCAAATAATTTCACAGTTCTATAAACAGTTGCAATACTTATTTTTGGATCAATTTTAGATACTCTATTGTAAAGCTCATCTACATCCGGGTGGTCAGTAGACTCTGACATTACTTGTGCAATTACTCTTCTTTGATCAGTTAATTTAACTCCTTTTGCTAAACATTTTTGCTCTATTGTTTCTGACATAAAATAATTTTAACTTAAATAAATAGGGTTAATCAAATTTTTTTTAATATTAAATTTATCGCACAAATCAGGGATATTTTCGTATTTTATGTCTCTTTCACCTTTAAAATCTTGAATGCTATAACAATAGTAATCAATATTATTGGTTAAATTAAATGCTTTCACTATAGATAACGAATTTCTAATTCCTGCAAAGCTTCCAGGCCCTCTATTTAAATAAATTGTATTAATATCTTTTAGGTTCAATTGATGAGAATTTAAAAAATCATTAATAATCATAGTTAATTTTTCATAATTAATTTTAGTATTCTCTTTAGTAATATTATAAATATCATTATTAGTAATGATCATTAAAAAAATTTTTTCACTGGCTACATCAATTATCAGTTTATTCATAATTATTTTATTTACTAATGTCAGTTCTAAATCAGATGAAAATAATATCAAATACTATTCCAATGATGAAGGGATTCTATCAATAATGTATCATCGTTTTAACGAGAATAAATACCCGTCAACCAATATTAAAATGGATATATTTAAGGAACATATAAATATTATCAATAACTCAGATTTTAATTTTCATAATCCAAATAATTTTGATGAACACTTTAATAAACCAAAATTGAAAAAAGAAATTCTTATAACTATCGATGATGCTTTTGAATCTTTTTATATTGAAGCATGGCCTTATCTAAAAAAAAATAAAATTCCATTTATTTTATTTGTTTCAACTGAGCCGGTAGGAAAAAGAGGTTATATGACTTGGAAGCAAATTAAAGAAATCGAAAGTAATGATTTTGCGGTCATAGGACATCATTCTCATACACATGAATATCTTATAGATGTAAGCAATAAAGAGTTTATTTTAGATATTGAAACGGCTAATAAAATTTTTCTAAGGGAACTTGGTTATATCCCCAGTCTATTCTCATATCCGTTTGGTGAATACTCTAAATTCATGAGAGATTATATATCTAAAAATTTCAAATATGCTTTTGGTCAGCATTCTGGCGTCATTGATTTAAATAAAAACAAATTTGAACTACCTAGATTTCCAATTAATGAAAAATACGGAGAATTAAAAAGATTTAGATCAATAATAAATTATTTTCCCCTTGAATATAAAAAAATATTTCCTGAGGAAAAACAACTGTTCGAAAACACAAACCCTCCAAATTTCAAAGTTGAATTTTTCAATGAACAAAAAAATTTATCCAATATTAATTGTTATTCTAATGAGGGGAATATTTGGGAAAAATCAAAAGTCAACTTTGTTAACAACTCTTTAACAATTGAATTTCGAGAACCATTCAAACCAAGAAGAGGTAGAATTAATTGTTCTCTGAATGATAATGGAAAATGGAGATGGTTTGGTGTTCAATTCCCTATTAAAGAAAATTAAATTAAACTCTCTAAATCTTTGCTTGATGGCAACAATCTCGCTTCATCAAAATCCTTTAAGTTATTCTGTTCAATAATTTTTTGTAAAACCTCGATATATTGGTTTCCTGTTTCTGCATATTTATCTAGATGTTTAGATAAAATTAAACTATCTAAAGGTTTATTTTGATTTCTTAGTTCTGTTCTTGCTTTTCTTAAATTTTTGTATGTAGAGTGAGTATTTAAATTTCTTAAATATGCTCTTACAGAAAGCTGTAAGCTATGAAACTTCATAACTTTATGCTCTTTTCCCTCATCAGCATTTTTAGGTTTTAATCCCTCGCCGGACCAAGTCCATTGGCCAAATAAAGCATTTCCCTTTAATGCAAACCTTGAAGTGCCCCAGCCGGTTTCTTTAGCAGCTTGAGCTATTGCTAATGAAACTGGTATTTCATCCATTCTTATTTTCAATGTAGATAAATCATTTTTTCTTACACCGTATTGTTTATACTTTTTTTCTAACCATTTTTTTTCAATATCAGTGTTGCTATTTTTATTTAAAATTGTGAATAATCTTTTTCTATCAACTCTAATTTTATTGTTTTCCTTAACTATTAAAGGGAGAACAATTTTTATAAACATATCTTTTCTTTTTTTAGTGTTAGCTATGTTTTTAATTTCATTCGGAAGAAGACCAATATCTATTGGTTTAACTAATTTTGTATCCCTTACATCTTTTAAATTATAATTTACCTCTTTAAATAAAGAGTTAATCTCAGATGTTGTATATCTAACTAAATTAATTTCAGAGTTATTTTCCTCTAAAATATCATATAATAAATCTCTCTCATCAGCTTCTACAGTTGAATCTTCTTCAATTAATTTATCTTTGTTTAAAGTATTATTTAAAATATTTTTTGAATTATTGGTAAATTCTTTATTATTGAAATTTTTATCTGTAAAATTAATAAATATTGGAGCTACATAAAAAAATGAAATTACAATAAAAGAACTTAAAAAAAATCTTGAAATTAAATCAAAACTTTTATTTTTCATAAAATTTGGTTTTTTAAATTTTTTCATAAATTATTATTGTATAGCGACAACTTCTTTTACCTCCGGCAAATAATGACGCAAAAGATTTTGAACACCTTGTTTTAAAGTCATAGTTGAGCTAGGACAGCCTGAACAACTCCCTTGTAATTGTACCTTAACAATTCCATCCTTAAACTCTTTAAATTTTATATCGCCTCCATCCCTAGCAACTGCAGGTCTTATTTTTTCTTCTAAAATTTTTACAATTTTTGTCTCTATTTCACCTAAATCTAAATCTTCTTCTTTTATATTTTCATCAATTACAAACTCTTTACCGTTTGCATAAAAATCATTAATTAGAGAAATTACTATATGTTTTATTTCATCCCACTTAATTTTTTCGTTCTTATTTACTGAAATAAAATCTTGACCTAAAAAAATGCCCTCAACACCATTTATTGACAAAATATTTCTCACCAATTCATTGTTCATATCTTCTTTATTTGTAATTTCATAGGGGCCACTATTTGAAACTTTCTTCCCAGGAAGAAATTTCAAAGAATTTGGATTTGGTGTTACTTCTGTTTGCACGAACATATTTTATATATAGTGAATATTTTAAAAATTAAAACTCGATAATAAATTTTTATTAAAAACCTACTATTTCTTTAATTCTTTCAATCTTTTTAGAAGCAATCATATTTGCTTTTTCAACTCCATCTAGAAGAATTTCGTCTAAGTAACTTTTATCTCCTAAAAGTTTTTTTATCTCATTAGAAATAGGTTCAATTTTATTAACAAGTTCTTCAGCTAATTGCTCTTTAAATTCTGAAAAATTTTTACCTGAAAAATTTTTTACTGACTTTTGTAATGTAGAATTAGTTAAGCTTGAATAAATTCCTAAAAGATTCCTTGCCTCTAATCTTCCATCAAGCTCGTTTATATCTTGCGGCATAGGCAAAGGATCAGTTTTTGCTTTTTTGATTTTGTTTATTATTTGATCTTTATCGTCAGTTAAATTTATTCGACTTAAATCTGATAATTCTGATTTACTCATTTTTTTTGAACCATCCTTTAAACTCATTATTCTTGAAAACTCTTTTTGAATTAAAGGTTCCGGAACTTGAAGAAAATTTTCTACATCAAAATCATTATTAAATTTTTTAGCTATATCTCTACATAATTCCAAATGTTGTTTTTGATCATCACCCACAGGAACATGAGTAGCATCGTATAAAAGAATATCAGCTGCCATTAGAACTGGATAAGAGTACAATCCAATACTAGCTTTCTCCTTATCTTTTCCGGCTTTCTCTTTAAATTGGGTCATTCTATTTAACCAGCCCATTCTAGCGACACAGCTTAATATCCATGCTCCTTCTGCGTGAGCAGCCACTCTAGATTGATTAAAAATTATACTTTTTTTGGGATCTATTCCACTTGCTATAAAAGTTGCAACAGTTTCTCTAATATTATTTTTTAATTCTTTAGGATCTTGCTGCACTGTAATGGCATGTAGATCAACTACACAAAAAATACATTCGTTCTCGTTATCATTATTTAAATCTACAAAGTTTTTTATAGCACCTAAATAATTTCCTAAATGAAGATTACCTGTTGGCTGGACACCAGAGAAAATTTTTTTACCCATAAAATTAATACTTTAATTTAATATCATCCATTTGAAAAGCTTTGATGAAATAACACACAATTAAATAAAACAATATTCCCAATATAACAGATAAAACTAAATATAAAAATTTAATAGATTGATTAAATGCTAATTCATTTTGGAAAAAATTTAACAAAAAATTAAAAAATAAACCCATCATAATTGATGCAAAAATTATTTTAATAAATTTAATAAAAAAAATTTGATTAAAATAAAATAATTGTCGATTTTTTAAAAATAAAAATAATAATATTGAATTAAACCAAGATGAAATGGAAGTAGCTATAGGGATTATTATAAAACCAATTTCACTAAAATAATACAAACTTATAAAAATATTAACTAATACTGAGATCAAAGAAATGTAAAATGGAGTTTTGGTATCATGATTTGCAAAGAAAAAACTTGAAAAAACTTTTATCAAGGCAAAAGCAGGTAGACCTAAAGCAAAATAATATAGAGCTAAGCTTGAATTGTTCACTGAATTTTCATTAAAAGACCCATAGCCAAATAAAGCTGAAATAATTTGTTCCGATCCTATGATTAAAGCAATAGTTGCAGGGAGACTTAAGAATAAACTTAATTCAAGAGCTTTATTTTGTATAAACAAAATCTTATTTTTTTTTCTAGATTGAACATGTTTTGAAAGTTGTGGGAGTATAACAACACCAATTGCAATACCAGCTATAGCTAGGTTAATTTGATAAATTCTATCTGCATAATATAAATAAGAAACTGCACTTGCTTGAAAAGATGCAATTATTGTTCCAATTAAGATATTAATTTGAGTTACTCCAGAGGAAAAAATACTTGGCAAAAGTTTTTTAAAAAAAAACCTAACTTTATTGCTTACTCTTAAATTGAAATTAAATTCAAGTGAAAAATATTTAGAAACGTATTTGTATAAAAATATAAACTGTAGGAAACCAGCTAAAGAAACTCCATAAGATAAATAATAAACTAAATGGTCACCTAAAGAATTAGAAAAAATTAAAACCAAAATCAAAACAATATTCAAAATTATTGGGGCTGCTGCTGCAGCAGCAAACTTATTATGTGAATTTAAAATTGCAGAAAAAAATGAAGCTAGACAAATAAAAAATAAAAAGGGAAAAGTAATTCTTGTTAAATTTATAGCTACTTCCATTTTTTCTAAATCACCCACAAATCCTGGAGCAATTATTGAAACAAATGCAGGCATAAAAATTTCAATTATTATTGTTAAAAATAACAATCCTAAAAAAAGAAGATTAAAGATATCATTAGCAAATTTGTTTGATTGTTTTTTTCCTTTAGTCGTTTCTGATGAATAGCTTGGAACGAATGCTGCATTAAAAGTGCCTTCGGCAAATAATCTTCTAAAAGTATTTGGAATTCTAAATGCTACAAAAAAAGCATCAGCCAACATCCCTGTTCCTAAGAAAATTGCTATTAAAATATCTCTTAAATAACCAAGCAATCTACTAATGATAGTATAAAAACCAAATGTGCCTGTTGACTTAAGTAAGTTCATAAATCATATTAGTCTTAATTTTACCCCAATTGTACACTTATTGTTATCATAAATGAAAAAAACAAAAATCGATCATTACACAGATAAAGAAGCTTTAGATTTTCATAAAGACAAAAAACCTGGCAAGATTGAGATTATTTCTTCAAAAAATATGACAACAAAGCGTGATCTAGCTTTAGCATATTCTCCAGGAGTTGCTGCTCCTGTAAAAAAGATAAGTGAAAACCCAGAAGCAGCTTATGATTACACAAGTAAAGGAAACCTTGTTGCGGTAATAAGTAATGGGTCAGCAATATTAGGGATGGGAAATTTAGGTGCTCTTGCATCAAAGCCTGTGATGGAAGGAAAGGCCGTATTATTTAAAAGATTTGCAGATATCGATTCAATAGATTTAGAAATCGATTGTAAAGATTCAAACGAAATCATAAATTCAATTAAAAATTTTGCACCTAGCTTTGGTGGGATAAATTTAGAAGATATAGCGGCCCCAGATTGTTTTATAATTGAACAAAAATTAAAGGAAATTTTGGATATTCCTGTTTTTCACGATGATCAACATGGAACAGCAATTATAACAACTGCAGCATTAATTAACGCTTTAGATATTAGTGGTAAATCAATTAAAAAAATTAAAGTTGTAGTTAATGGTGCAGGAGCTTCAGCACAAGCTTGTACTGAGTTATTTAAAAACTCAGGAGTAAAATCCGAAAATATAATAATGCTAGACAGAAAGGGCGTTATTTATGAAGGAAGAACTGAGGGAATTGATCAATGGAAATCTAGATACGCAGTAAAAACTAAACATAGAACTTTAGAGGATGCTGTTAAAGGTGCAGATGTTTTTTTAGGATTATCTGCAAAAGGTGTTCTAAAAAAAGAGATGGTTAAATCCATGGCAAAAAATCCAATTATATTTGCTTGTGCTAATCCTGATCCAGAGATTACACCAGAGGAAATTAGTGAGGTTAGAAATGATGCAATTATTGCAACAGGGAGATCGGATTACCCCAACCAAGTAAATAATTTAATTGGATTTCCTTACATTTTTCGAGGAGCTTTAGATGTTAGATCTAAAACAATAAATGAAGATATGAAAGTTGCTGCAGCTAATGCGATAGCTATGCTTGCAAGAGAAGATGTTCCTGATGAAGTGGTTGCAGCTATGGGTGGAGAAAGACCTCATTATGGAAAAGATTATATTATTCCATCTACATTTGATCCAAGATTAATTAGTGTAATACCTGCCGCTGTAGCGAAAGCAGCTATAGACAGTGGAGTAGCAAGAAAAAATATAGATGATTTTGATGTTTATAAAGATCAACTAAAACAAAGACTAGATCCAACAGTAACCATCATGCAAGGTATAAATTCATTTATCAGGAAAAATCAAAAAAGAATTGTTTTTGCAGATGGTGAAGACGAAAATACTTTAAAAGCCGCTATAGCATTTAAAAATTCAAAATTAGGTATTCCAATCCTGGTTGGAAAAGAGGGTAAAATTAAAGAACAAATTAAAAATATTGGTTATAGTGAAAATTTTGACATTGAAATTGTTAATTCAAAAGATGAAGAAAAGAGAAAAAGATACGTTAAACATTTATTTGAAAAATTACAAAGAGAGCAGGGATTATTAGAACGAGATTGCGACCGAATGATCAGAAATGATAGAGTTGTTTGGGCTACAAGTATGGTTGCCTGTGGCGATGCTGATGGTGCTGTAACAGGCAACACAAGAAGATTTGGTGCTTCATTTGAAAAAATTAAGCAAGTTGTTGATGTAAGAAAAGGTGAAATTATGTTTGGTTTAAACATGATCGTTCATAAAGGAAGAACAATTTTTGTTGGGGATACGAGCGTTCATGAATATCCAACATCAGAACAAATGGCCGAAATAGCTATATCTACAGCAAGAGTAGTTAGACTTTTTGGATTTGATCCTAAAGTAGCTTTTGTATCCCACTCTACATTTGGACAACCTCTTACTAGTAGAACAAAACATATTCGAAACGCGGTAGAGATATTAAAAGAAAGAAAAGTAGATTTTGAATTTGATGGAGATATGCAGCCTGATGTTGCTCTTAATCCAGAGTATGAAGAACTTTATCCTTTTGCAAAGATAGTTGGTAAAGCAAATATTTTAATAATGCCTGGTCAGCATAGTGCAGCGATTTCATATAAACTAATGAAAACAATCGGAGACACAAAAGTTATTGGACCATTATTAATTGGACTTGGTCTTCCAATAGAAATTGCACCTTTAAGATCATCAACTTCAGAAATACTTAACCTAGCATCAATTGCCGCTTATTCTTCCCAAGTGATTGATTACAAAAAATAATTACTCTCTTTGAATCCTTAAATCTTCAACCAAAATAATACTGGCAATTACATCTTCAACATCAAGTATTTCTTTTGCTTCACTTATAACTAAATCTTTTTCTTCTGATGTTAAAGCAATTCCATAAATATAAATTTTCTTTTTATAAGTGTCTATTTGATAATTGGTTGCCTTTATATTTTTATTAACAATTATCGCTGTTCTAAGCTGAGATGTTATTAATATATCTTTTGCAGATTGCTTGAAGTTAAACTCTTCCTTGATTTTAATATCATTCCTTACTGACCTGGCACCTTTAGTTTCCCATGCTAATTTTGTAATCATTAATTTTTCTTCTGGGCTATCTACTTTTCCAGTAACAAAAATTCTCCCATCTAAAACTTTAGTTTTTACAGCTAAAAGATATTTTTTGTCTTTTGCTAAAATTTTCGCACTTATACTTTTTTGCATAATGGAATCATCTATTTGAGTACCAACTGTTCGAGGATCTAAAGCAACTGAAACACCAGTCCCAAAAAGACCTTTGGAACCAACTCCAACACATCCAGTGAAAATAAAACTTACGAATATAAAAATTAATAATTTATTTTTCATTTTTTAATATTAAACAATAATTATATATTTTCTTTTTAGACACATTTGTAGTTTGACTTAAAATATCTATAATTTCTTTAGTAGATAATTTGTGAATCATTTTTTTTATTATATTCATATCTGATTCAGTTAATTTTTCAGATATATTTTTATTAATTTTTTTTTCAGATATAACAACAGTAAGCTCACCTTTTGGTTCTTTTTCAAATAATTCTAATTCATCAACATTTTTTCTAATAAATTCTTCGTATATTTTTGTTATTTCTCTACAAAAAACTATCTTTCTTCCTGCAAAATTTCTTTTTATTTCAGGTATGATTTTATTAATTTTTTTTGGAGAAATAAAAAAAACTAAGGAATTTTCAAATTCTGAGAATTTTTTTAATTCATTAGATAATTGCTGTTTTTTATCTGAGAAAAAACCACAAAACAAAAATTTATCTGAAAAACCACTAATTGAAACAGCTGCAGCAACAGCTGAAGGTCCAGGAATAGGAAAAATTCTTATCTCATTATTAATGCACTCATTAACTAATATTGAACCAGGATCAGAAATACTTGGTGTACCAGCGTCAGATATCAAAGAAATTATTTTCCCAGATTTTAAATATTCAATAATTTTTACTACATTTTTTTTTTCATTAAATTTATGATTTGAAATTAATTTTGATTTTATTTGATATTTATCTAAAAGATTTTTTGAAACACGAGTATCTTCACATAAAATATAATGAGACTGATTTAAAACTTCAATCGCTCTTAAAGTTATATCTTTTAGATTTCCTAAAGGAGTTGATACTAAATAAAGACCATTTTCGTATTGTTTTAATTTAAATTGTGGTTTTATGATCATAATTTAGCTTAAAAAATATTATACTAACATCAAAATGGTTAAATTAATTAAAATTATTTATCTTATTATTTTAAGTTTTCACTTTCTGTTTTTTGCAGGTGTTAATGCTCAAGAAAAAATCAAAATAGGATTATTGGTACCTATGACAGGAGAAAATAAAGAGATTGGAGATTCTATCATTAAAGCAGTTGGACTGGCTGTTAAAGATATTGATAATAATTTAATAGAAATCTTTCCAAAAGATACAGCTACTAAAGCTAATCAAACTTTAAAATCAGCATTTGAATTAAGTGAAATGGGGATAAAAATTGTTATAGGCCCTGTGTTCTATGAAAGTTTAACTTATTTAGATGAAATGAAGGATTTAACTTTTTTATCATTAACAAATAAAACTTTAGATCTTCCAAAAAATATAATCTCGGCTGGAATTAATTCTACATCACAATTTAATACAATAAAAAAATTTTTAGAAACCAATCAAATAAAAAGAACTATTTTTTTAACACCAATTCAAGATTATGAATTTGAGGTTAAAAAAGGAATGAAAAATTCAAAAATTAAAATTTATAAAGATTACGAATATAATATAGAACCCACAAAACTAACAAAACAAATAGAAGAAATTACAAACTACAGAATAAGAAAGCAAAATTTAGAAGATGAAATAAAAAGAATAAAAAATTCAAATGAACCCAATAAAGAAAAAAAAATAAAAAGACTGGAAAAAAGATACACATTGGGTGGTTTAAATTTTGATGCAGTTGTAATTGCAGATTTTGATGAAAGTTTAAAAAGTGTATCTACATCACTTTTATATACTGACGTACTTCCAAAAAATAAATATTTTATAACTTTAAATCAATGGTTTGATGAAAGTTTGTTAAATGAAACTGATATCCAACCTTTATATTATCCATCAATAAATAAAGAAAATTTTGATAGCTATAAAATAAAGTACTATAACGCATTTAACGAAGATCCAACTCATTTGTCTTTATTAAGTTATGACCTTGTTGGCTTGGTTTATTATTTATCACTAAACTCAAGTACAGAAAATTTAAATAAAATTTTTAAGAAAAAAAATTCATTCAAAGGAAAAATAGGTGTCTTTGATATTCAAAATAATAAAATAAATCATAGACTTAATTTTTATAAAATTGAAGATCAAAAACTTATAGAAATTTTCTAATTTTTTTAAAAGCTTGATATCTATGATCTATTTTATACTTTTGAGATGGCTTCATTTCTCCAAAAGTTTTTCTTTTTCTTAAAGGAATAAAAATTGGATCATAACCAAATCCATTCTTTCCTTTTGGTTTGTCTGAAATATGCCCCTCCACTTTTCCCAAAACACAAACAATTTTTTTATTTAAATATGAAATAGAAAGTGCACAAATAAATCTTGCTTTAATTTTTTTATTTTTCCAATTTTTATCTTTTTTATTAAGCTCTCTGTAAACTTTTCTTATAGCTTTATGAAAATCTCCATGCCTTCCGCCCCACCTTGCAGAAAAAATGCCTGGATTTTTGTCTAAAAAATCAATCTCTAAACCCGAGTCATCAGCCAAGCACATCAACCCGGTTTTTTTAGAAAAATATTTAGATTTGATTAATGAATTTTCTTTAAACGTTTTTCCATTTTCAACTGGACTCTTCAGATTAAATTCGGATGTAGAATGAATCTTAATGCTTTTTGGCAACAAACTCTTGATTTCACGTAATTTACCCTTGTTATTAGTGCCAATGAGTAATTTATCAATTTTTTGTTTAGACATCTAGAAATTATCAAAATCCTTACCATATAAGAGGCTATGGAAAAAGAGGAAAACCAAAATAGCGCTTCTACGGATCAAAACCAGGACACTGTAAACGAAACTGAAAAACCTGAGGAAAATTTAGTCGAAGAAAATAAACAAGAATTAGAACAAGAAACCAAAGAAGAAGTTAAAGAGCAAACTCCAGAAGAAAAAATTGCTGAACTTGAGGATAAAGTGGCAAGAACTTTTGCTGAAATGGAAAATCAAAGAAGAAGATTTGAAAAAGAAAAAGAGGATGCTTTTGAATATGGTGGTTATAGTTTTGCTAAAGAAGCATTGAATTTGATTGATAACTTAGATCGGTCAAAGCATGTTCTTGAAAGTGATGACAAATTAAAAGAAACCGAAGCATTGAAGAAGACACTAGAGCATTTAGATATTATTAAAAAAGATTTAATCTCAATATTTGAGAAAAATAATATAAAACCTATTGATAGCCTTAACAAAAAATTAGATCCAAACTTTCATCAAGCAATGATGGAAATAGAAGATGACACTAAAGAACCAGGAACAATAATTCAGGAAATTCAAAAAGGGTTTACTATTAAAGACAGATTACTTAGACCCTCATTAGTTGGGGTGTCAAAAAAAGTTACAATTAAAGAGGAAAAAACTGAAGAAAATAAGGAAAATTTGGAAAATAAATAATTATGAGATCAACTTGTAGTTTCACATTTAAACCCTATATGACGAAAGAGAGACATTAATATTATGAGTAAAATTATTGGAATAGACTTAGGAACAACAAATTCATGTGTTGCCATTATGGAAGGAACACAAGCTAAGGTTTTAGAAAATGCTGAAGGAGCAAGAACTACTCCATCAGTTGTAGCATTCACAGATGAAAACGAAAAATTAATTGGACAACCAGCAAAAAGACAAGCTGTAACAAATCCAGAAAACACTATCTTTGCGGTTAAAAGATTAATTGGAAGAAATTTTGATGACCCTACAGTAAAAAAAGATGTAGAAGCTGCTCCATTTAAAATAGTTAATTCCGAAAAAGGTGACGCTTGGATTGAAGCTAAAGGTGAGAAATATTCACCTTCTCAAATATCTGCATTCATTTTACAAAAAATGAAGGAGACAGCAGAAAAATATTTAGGTCAAGCTGTAACAAAAGCTGTTATTACAGTACCAGCATACTTTAACGATGCACAAAGACAAGCAACAAAAGATGCAGGAAAAATTGCTGGATTAGAAGTTTTAAGAATTATTAATGAACCAACAGCTGCATCATTAGCTTATGGTTTGGACAAAAAACAAAATAAAAAAATTGCTGTATATGATTTAGGTGGAGGAACATTTGATGTTTCTATACTAGAATTGGGTGATGGTGTATTTGAAGTTAAATCAACTAATGGTGATACCTTTTTAGGTGGTGAAGATTTTGATAATGCTGTTGTTGATTACTTAATTTCTGAATTTAAGAAAGATAATGGAATTGATCTTAAGTCAGATAAACTTGCTTTACAAAGATTGAAAGAAGCTGCTGAAAAAGCAAAAATTGAATTATCTTCTGCAGAACAAACAGATATAAATCTACCTTTTATTACAGCAGATAAAACAGGTCCAAAACATATTAATTTAAAAATGACTAGAGCAAAACTTGAAGCTTTAGTCGAGGATTTAATTTCTAGAACGATGCCTCCATGCAAAACAGCTCTAAAAGATGCTGGAATAACTGCTAGTGAAATTGATGAAGTGGTTATGGTTGGTGGTATGACTAGAATGCCAAAAGTAATTGAAGAAGTAAAAAACTTTTTTGGAAAAGACCCTAACAAAAGTGTAAACCCGGATGAAGTAGTTGCAATGGGTGCTGCTATTCAGGCAGGTGTTTTGCAAGGTGATGTTAAAGATGTACTTTTATTAGATGTAACTCCACTATCACTTGGTATCGAGACACTCGGTGGAGTTTCTACAAAACTGATTGATAAAAACACAACAATACCAACTAAAAAAAGTCAGGTGTTTTCAACTGCAGAAGATAATCAGCCAGCTGTATCTATTAGAGTTCTACAGGGTGAAAGAGAAATGGCTGCTGATAATAAAGCTTTAGGAAATTTTGAATTAGTGGGTATTGCACCAGCTCCAAGAGGAGTACCTCAAATTGAAGTTACATTTGATATTGATGCTAATGGTATCGTAAATGTTTCAGCAAAAGATAAAGGAACTGGTAAAGAACAGAAAATTCAAATCCAAGCTTCAGGCGGACTAAGTGATGAAGAAATTGAAAAAATGGTTAAAGATGCAGAAGCTAATAAAGAAGCTGATAAAAAGAAAAGAGAGTCGGTTGATGTTAGAAACCAAGCAGATACTTTAATTCACTCTACTGAAAAGAATTTAAAAGAGCATGGATCAAAGATTTCTGATGCAGAGAAAAAAGCAATTGAAGATGCATCTTCTGCTGTAAAAGAAGCTTTAAAAGGTGAAGATATTGAAGATATTAAGAAAAAAACTGAGACTTTGGTTCAAGCTTCAATGAAACTTGGAGAAGCAATCTATAAATCACAACAAAGTGCAAAACCTGAATCTGGTAAAGATGATGGTGGAGATGATGCAGGTAAAAAAGACGAAAATGTTGTTGATGCTGATTTCGAAGAAGTAAAAGACGAGAACAAAGAAAAAAGCGCTTAAACTGACATTTAATTGTCTGGGGTAATTTGATGGCTAAAAGAGACTATTACGATGTCCTAGGCGTTAATAAAAGCGCAAGTCCTGAAGAACTAAAATCTGCATATAGGAAATTAGCTGTTAAATATCATCCTGATAAAAATCCAGGAGATTCCAAAGCAGAAGAAAAATTCAAAGAAGCCAGTGAGGCTTACGGAATACTTTCAGATAAAGAAAAAAAGCAAAACTACGATAATTTTGGTCACGCTGCATTTGAAAACGGTGGTGGTAGACCAGGTGGCGGCTTTGGTGGTTTCAGTGGAGCGGATTTCTCAGATATTTTTGAGGATTTCTTTGGTGATTTTGGAGGTGGTGGAAGATCAAGAAGTAGAAAATCTAATAATAGAGGTTCTGACTTGAGGTATGATTTATCAATTTCTCTTGAAGAAGCTTACCATGGAAAAAAGCAAGATATTAAATTTTCTACGTCCGAACAATGTGGGACTTGCAAAGGTAATGGATCCAAACCAGGTTATTCTCCAGACAGATGCTCATATTGTGGGGGTAACGGTAGAATAAGATCTAATCAAGGATTTTTTACTGTTCAACAAACTTGTCCTCAATGTAATGGAAATGGTGAAGAAATTACAAACCCATGCACTGATTGTAATGGTCAAGGTAAAAAACAAGCATCTAAAAGAATATCTGTAACAATTCCAAAAGGTGTAGATGATGGAACAAGAATAAGGCTTGCAGGAAAAGGTGAGGCCGGAACTAGAGGTGGAGCAACAGGAGATCTTTATTTGTTTATTAATGTCAATTCACATAACTTATTTAAAAGATCAGACGAAAATTTATTTTTTGAATTTCCACTTTCTTTTGCAGACGCTGCTCTTGGAACAACTATTGAAATACCTACTATTGACGGGGGGAAGGCAAAAATAAAAATTCCTGATGGTACTCAAAATGGAAAACAATTCAGATTAAAGGGTAAAGGAATGCCGTTTATGAGAAGAGGTGATTTTGGAGACTTATATGTTCAAGTTAAAACAGAGGTACCTGTGTATTTAAATAAAAAACAAAAAGAATTATTAGAGCAATTTAGAGAAATTGAAAACGATAAGTCAAATCCGAGTATTAAAAAATTTTTTCAAAAAGCAAAAGATTTCTGGAAAAACTAAAAGACTAATCTTCTAAAAAAGGTTAATATTTGCTAAATGAAAAAAATTAATTTAGCTATTTCAGGTTGCATGGGCAGGATGGGCCAGCAATTAATTCAGTCTTCTAAGAAAAATAAAAACTTCAAACTAGTTACACTTACAGAAAATAGATTAATAAATAAAAAGTTTAATGGAGTTAAACCTGAATTAAATTCCAACAAAGCTTTTAAAAAAACTGATGTTATTATTGATTTTACCGTACCAAATTGTACTCTTGAAATTCTAAAAATAGCATCAAAACTAAGGAAAAAAGTAGTAATTGGCACTACAGGTTTTACAAGGAACCAAGAAAATCAAATTAAAAAATATTCAAAAAAAATACCTATTCTAAAAGCAGGTAACATGAGCTTAGGCGTAAATTTATTAATGTATTTAACCGAGATTGCATCAAAATCACTAAATGATGAATATTTGAGCAAAATATTTGAGGTACATCACAAACATAAAAAAGACTACCCTTCTGGTACTGCCTTAATGCTTGGAAAAGGAATTGCAGATGGAAAAAGTAAAAATTTATACAATTTAATTGGAAAAAAATTTTTAAATAAAAAATCTTTTCCATATGGAAAAAAAATTAATTTTAATTCTATCAGAAAAGGTGAAATTATTGGTGAACACGAAGTGAAATTCTCAAGTGGAAAAGAAATAATTACATTAAATCATGAGGCTTTTGATAGATCACTTTACTCGGATGGAGCTTTAACTGCTTCTAAATGGTTAATGAAAAAAAAACCAGGCTTATATTCTATGAGAGATTTGCTTAATTTTTCATAATGAATGAAAAACAAAAAGCAAAAATAATTATTAAAACCCTAAATAAAATATATCCAAAAGCACCTGTTCCACTTAAAAGTAAAAATACTTTCACACTATTAATTTCTGTACTGCTTTCAGCACAATGTACTGATGTAAATGTTAATAATGTAACAAAAGATATATATCCAAAATATTATAAGCCTGAACACTTTGTAAAATTAGGAAGAAAAAAAATTGAAAAATTAATTAAGAAGATTGGAATTTTTAGAGTTAAAGCCAAAAGTATTTACTTAATGTCAAAACAAGTGTTAGAAAAACATAAGGGGAAAGTACCTAAAACCTTTGAAGAGCTTGAAAAATTACCTGGTGTAGGACACAAAACAGCAAGCGTAGTAATGTCTCAAGGATTTGGGTATCCAGCTTTTGCAGTTGATACTCATATTCATAGACTTGCACAACGATGGGGTTTAACAAATGGGAAAAATGTAATTCAGACTGAAAAAGATTTAAAAAGAATATTTCCTAAAAAAACTTGGTCCAAGCTTCATTTGCAAATAATTTTTTATGGTAGAGAATATTGTAAAGCTAGAGATTGTTATGGTTTAAGTTGCAAAATATGTACTACTTGCTACCCAAATAGAAAAAAACCTGTTATTACAAAAAAGGCTTAATATGAAAATTTTAGGAATAGGAAACGCTATTGTAGATGTCATTTGTAAAGTAGATGACAATTTTATTACCAAAAATGATCTTACAAAGAGTACAATGAAATTATTCTTTGATGAAAATGAGTTCAAAAATTTATTAATAAATCTTAAAATTGAAAAAACTGTATCAGGTGGATCAGTAGCAAACTCTATAGTTGGATTATCTCAACTTGGCGATAAAGTTGGTTTTATAGGTAAAGTTTCTGATGATGAATTTGGTAGTAAATACGAGGAAGGTTTAAAAAAAGAAAATGTTAAATATTTTTATTCAAAAAAAAAAGAAAAATTACCAACAGGAACTTGTTTAATTTTAGTAACGCCAGACTCTGAAAGAACAATGTGTACCTTCCTAGGAACTGCAGGAAAGATTAATGAAAATGATGTGAGTTCTGATGCAATTAAAAAAAGTGAGATAATATTTTTAGAAGGTTACTTGTGGGATGAAGGAGAACCAAAGAAAGCATTCGATAAAGCTATTAATAATGCAAATAAAGTTGCAATGTCCCTCTCTGATCTATTTTGTGTAGATAGACATAAGCCTCATTTTTTAAACTTAGTTAAAAACAAGCTAGATATAACTTTTGCTAATGAACAAGAAATTACATCATTAATTGAAGCAAAAAATTTTGATGAGGTTATAAACTTTTCAAAACAACTTCATAAATTAGTAGTTGTAACTAGAGGTGAGAAAGGCGCAGTTGCAATTAATAATGATGAAGTTATTGAATGTGACACACAAAAAAATCTCAAAATTGTTGACCTTACAGGCGCAGGTGATCTTTTTGCTGCTGGATTTTTACATGGTTACATTAACAAATTATCTACAAAAGAGTGTCTCCAAAAAGGTACTCAAATGTCATCAAAGGTAATACAGCAAATCGGTGCAAGGCTTTAAATTTAACTTTTCTTTCTTTTAAAGCTTCCCTTGCCTTTTTTGGGTCTAACTACTTTTGGTTTATATTTTTTAGTAAACAAATCTTTAGCTATTGGATTTTTCTTATTTAATTTGATAGCCATTTTTTTTACTAACGATAAATCCATTATCATCAAATGTGTTTAGTATTTTTTTTCTTAGTCGATAAATATGAGTCTCTACTGTGTGAGTTTCAATATCAGATTGATAACTCCACACCTTGTCTTGTAATTCATGAATGCTAACTGGTATTTTTGATTTGGATAAATAAATAATTGTATTAATTTCTTTTTCTGTCAATTTAAGTGTTGTGTTATTTTTTAACATTTCTCTAGAATTTAGATCAATACTGTAATTGTCTACTTTTACTTTAGACTGGCTGTTAAAATGTACTTTTAAGAATTCAATATTTATCTTTTCAACTAATTTTAAAATATTTATTGGTAAATTATCTAAAACAAATTGGTTACCAGTGTCCAAGTTTTTGTTTGATATAATTAAATGATTATGCAAATTTTTTACTTTTTCATTTAAGGAATTTTTATTGTCTACAAACGTAATCTTAAAATTTAAATCCAGATCAAGTTCTTTTAGAATATGATATAATTCGGTAAACTTGTATATTATTAAATTCTGAGTATTCACAAAAAGGAGAATATGACAATTTTTGTAAAAAATAAACACACTCTTCAAATAGGTGAATTTAAATTTAGGTGTTGTATTGGTAAAAAAGGTTCAACAAAGAACAAAATGGAAGGAGATAAAAAAACACCAAGGGGCTCATTTAAAATTGGAAATCTTTATTTTAGGAAAGATCGTATAAAAAAACCAACAACTTTACTAAAATGTATCGAAATTAAAAAAAATATGGGTTGGTGTGATGATGTGCGTTTCCCAAAAAAATACAACAAACTTATTAAAGTTGAAAAAAAAATTAAACATGAAAAATTAAAAAGAAATGATTATAAATATGATCTCTTGATTCCAATTAAATACAACTTTGAAAAAACTGTTACAGGTCTAGGTAGTTGTATTTTCATTCACCTAACCAAAGATTATAAACCTACAGCTGGATGCATTGCGTTAAAAGAAAAAGATTTTTTAATTATGCTTAAATTGATAAAAAAAAATTCGAAAATAAAAATTTTTTAAGATCTTTGACCAAAAATACTAGATCCAACTCTGACATATGTTGAAAGATTTTTTGCAGCCATAAGATAATCTGAAGACATACCCATACTTAATTCTGCAAAACCTTGATCTTTGTTAAGTTTGTTCATTTCTATAAAATAACCCTCAGGATCTACATTTATCGGAGGAATACACATTAGACCAATAACGTTTAAACCAATTTCTTTACTAAAAGAAACTAGTTGGTCTATTTGATTTTTATTAATACCTGATTTTTGATTTTCATCACCTATATTGACCTGCAAAAAAACTTTAATTTTTTTATTAATTTTATTTTGTTCATCTGCAATTTTTTTTGCAAGTTTTTCGCTATCTACTGAGTGAATGTAATCAAATATTTGTAAGGCAAATTTAACCTTATTTGTTTGTAATTTTCCAATCATATGTAATCTTATTTTTGAATTTTTTTTTTTAACCTCTGTCCATTTTTCTAATGCTTCCTGGACTTTATTTTCTCCATAATGGTTATGGCCATATTCAATAAGAGGCAATATTTTATCAATTTTAAAAGTCTTAGAAACTGCGATTATTTTAGGATTATTATCAATATTTAATTTATTAAGATGAATTTTAATATTATTCTTTACATCTAATAAATTTTTTACAGTGTTATGCATATTAATTTGATCAATAAATATTACTTTATAAGTAATTTTGATACAAACATAATTGATAAACAGGATAAACAAACCGCTGTTATTTATAGAAATTATAGCTCAAAAGTAACAGATGAAAAGCTCATCCTAAAATTAAAAAAATATTGTAAATTGAAAAAAATGAAGTTTTATTTGTCCAATAATATTAAGCTTGCAATGAAGTTGGATTTAGATGGGGTATATATTCCTTCCTTTAATAAATCTACAAAGCACCTAGCTTATTCATTAAAAAAACAATTTAAGATAATTGGATCTGCTCATAATATTAAAGAAATTAAAACTAAGGAAATTCAAAAGGTTAATAGCATTTTTGTATCATCTTTATTCAAAAAAAATAAAAATTATTTGGGAATTAATAAATTTAAATTAATTTCTAATTTAACTAAAAAAAAAGTAGTTGCTTTAGGTGGTATTTCCAAAAAAAATCTTAATAAACTAAAACTTTTAAATAATTCTGAATTTGCTGGAATTTCTTTTTTTGAGTAAAAAAAAGGCCCCTAAAAAGGGGCCCTTTTATTAATTTTCTAAACTAAATTAGAATGCAAATGCAACGTTAAGGTCATATCCCTCAACATCGTATGCTGCAGCTGTGTTACCACCGATATTATCAGTTTCGTTCATAGCAATAGAGATAGAAACACCACCCATTGTGTATGAAGCTGAGAAACCTTTAGATTCTTGGTCAGTAGTTGAAGAACCTAGGTCAACTTCAGCAGTACCGTAAGAGATAGATAAATCATCTGACACAGCATATGAAATTGACATCAAAGTCGCTTCATCATCTTGTGTAGTATTTTGACCATCTACATCTGACATTTGGTAACCTACAGAGATAGGTCCTGAAGTGTATTTGATCCATAAAGTAGACTCATCGTTTGATATAGTCGTACTTTCATCAACTTCAGCCATTGCATATCCAAGTGATAAACCTTCAACCATTTCTGGAGCTACTTGAACACCGAAGTCAGTGTATGAACCGATATCAGCGTGTGAAGACTCACCAGCAGCAGCGTTAGCTTGAACGTAAGATGCGTGTACACTTACACCACTCATTGTAGGAGAGTCATATCTCCACAAGCTGTCACCAGCTCTACCGTTAATCATTACTACTTCGTTAGTTCCAGTAGTTGAAGATGTTGCATCATCGTATTCTGCTAATGCCCATACTTCTTCATAAGCGTTAGGAGTCATATCATCCCAACCACTCATCACTGAACTACCACCGTGTCCATGCCAAGTTAATGTACCGAAGCCACCAGCAATTGATGTACTATAAGTATCTCCTGCTTGACCTTCTAACTCCATCTTTTGAGTAACAGTTAACCCACTATCAGTTTCACCTGAATATGAGAAATTAATACTGTCAGCCATGTAATAGCCTGAAGCTCTTGTTTCGTTGTCTGAAGAAACACCAACAGACGCTCCTCCTGTAACGCTCATTTCTGCATTAGCAGCAGAAAAAGCAACTAGTGAACCAGCTAATGCTGATAAACCAATTTTTTTCATATTGTTCATATTAATTACTCCTTATTAAATTGTTATTATTAATAATAAACATGGAATATCTATCACCTAAAACCTTAAAATATTGGCCTTTTTCAAATAAAATGTCTTAAAATTTGATAGTGTTGTATTTTTACAACATATAATTCTAATAATATCTAAGCTTTTTTGAATAGTAGATTTTAATATATACATTATAGCATTTTAAATTAAAAAATCCTTATGAAACTAAAATTAATTCAAAAATTTATCCCAATTTTGCTTATAATCTGTTTCATAAATGCTTGCAAAAGTTTACCTGGGGGTGATGCTTTAAAAAACCCCCCAAATCCCAAAGAGAGAGTAGCAAAAAACATAGAACAGGGAAAAGGCTTTAGACTATCTGATAGTGTGGCCAGAGGAAACACAAACTTTGAATTTGCTAGTTCAAATGAGTTATGGAGAGCTAGTTTGGATGTAATTGATTTTATGCCATTAACTTCTGCAAATTACAGCGGAGGTATAATTATAACAGATTGGTATTCTGATAACTCAAGTTCAACTGAGTCTATTAAAATAATTATTAGATTTTTAACTAATGAGATTAGATCTGACTCATTAGATATCAAAATATTTTATAAAACTTGCACGACTGTAACTAATTGTTTAATTGATGAAAAAGAAAGTTCTTTAAAAAATGAACTTCGAAAACAAATACTTAAACAAGCTGCAATATATAAAAGCCAATCAGATAAAAAAATTAAAAAATACGATACCCCACCAGATCGTACCAGAGAGTAAATAATTTATATTTTGTGGACAGGTACAATTTTAAATCTATCGAAATAAAATGGCAAAAGTTTTGGCAAGAAAATAAAACTTTTAAATCAAAGCTAGATAAAAATAAAAAAAAATTTTACTGTCTTGAAATGTTTCCATATCCATCTGGGAAAATTCACATGGGACATGTCAGAAATTATACAATAGGAGATGTGCTGGCAAGATTTAAATCTCTACAAGGATTTAATGTTCTTCATCCAATGGGATGGGATTCGTTTGGGATGCCAGCAGAAAATGCTGCCAGACAAAATAATTTGGATCCTAAAAGTTGGACTGAAAAAAATATTTCAAATATGAAGTCCCAATTAAAAAGATTAGGTCTTTCTATAGATTGGGATAGAGAAATATCTACATGCTCTGTTGACTATTATAAACATCAGCAAAAATTTTTTTTGGAATTATATGACAAAGGTTTGGTTTACCGTAAAGAACAGTATGTAAATTGGGATCCAGTAGATCAAACTGTTTTAGCAAATGAACAAGTTATTGAAGGAAGAGGCTGGAGATCTGGAGCAAAAATAGAAAGAAAAAAACTTAATCAATGGTTTTTTAATATTACTAAATTTTCTGATGAACTGATGAATAATTTGGACCAGCTTAATGATTGGCCAAAAAAAGTAAAAATAATGCAAAAAAATTGGATAGGAAAATCTTTTGGATCTGAGGTAAAATTTAAAATTGAAAGCAATAAACCTGTAAAAGAAATTAAGTGTTTTACAACAAGGCCCGATACTCTATTTGGAATGTCTTTTATAGCTCTGTCTGTAGATCATCCCATTTCTAAATTCTATGAAAATGATGAAGATTTTATTCAATTTAGAAATGATTGTTCAAAGACAGGTACAACAGAGGAATCCATAGCCAATGCAGAAAAGATAGGTTTCAAAACAGATCTAATTGCAGTTAATCCTCTCAATGACCAAATCAAAGTTCCAGTTTTTTTTGCTAATTTTGTATTAATGGATTATGGATTAGGCGCTGTGTTCGGATGCCCCGCGCATGATCAGAGAGATTTAGATTTTGCGAAAAAATACAATTTAAAAATAATTCCAGTAGTTACACCAGAAATCGAAAACAAAAGTTTTAGTGTAGAAGATAAGGCATATACAGGACCTGGGTATATTTTTAACTCTTCTTTTTTAAATGGACTTAAATGTCCAGATGAATCGATAATTAAAACAATAGAACATCTTGAAAAAAAAAATTTAGGAGAAAAAAAAATTAATTTTAGACTTAAAGATTGGGGTATATCGAGACAAAGATACTGGGGTTGCCCTATTCCTATTATTTATGATGAAAACAATAATGCTCACAAGTTACCAGAAAGTATGTTACCAGTTGAACTACCTAATATCATAAAATTAGAACCAACAGGAAATCCTCTAGATACAAATTCTGAATGGAAGAATATTATAGTTGATGGAAAAAAATATGTTAGGGAAACAGACACATTAGATACATTTGTAGACTCCTCTTGGTATTTTTTAAGATTTTGCTCCCCTGATAACAAACAATATGGATACGATATTGATGAAATAAAATATTGGATGCCAGTGGATCAATATATTGGAGGAGTTGAGCATGCAATTTTACATTTACTATATTCACGTTTTTTTATGCAAGCACTCGCATATGAAAACAAAGAATTTGATTTAAAAGAACCCTTCAAAGGACTTTTTACTCAAGGGATGGTGTGTCACGAAACATATAAAGATCATAACAATAATTGGGTAAGTCCAGATGAAATAACTACAATCAATGGAAAAAAATACCTAAAAAATGATAATTCAAAAATAGTTACTGTGGGTCCATCTGAGTCAATGTCAAAATCAAAAAGAAATACAGTTGATCCTGAAAAAATAATTAATGATTATGGTGCGGACTCGGCTAGAATATTTATATTATCTGATAGTCCACCAGAAAAAGACGTACAATGGTCTGAGGAAGGAATATCTGCCTCTCACAAGTTTTTACAAAAATTATGGAATTTAAATATTAAATTTTTATCTAAAATAAAGAAAAATCATACTGAAGATAAAGATGAAAATTTAATTAAATTTACAAATAAATTTATAAAAAAAATAACAGAAAATTTAAATAATTTTAATTATAATATAATTATTGCAAATATGCATGAAATGTATTCATACCTAATAAAAGAGTTGGAGAGTCCTTATAGTTCCAAAACATTAATTGAAAACTATCAAAAGATTTTAGTCTCTATAATGCCAGTGGTGCCGCACTTCGCGAATGAGTGTCTTGAAATGATTAATAAAAATAAAAATATTATTTGGCCTGTATATGATGATAGTCTAATAGAGGAAAAAGAAGTACAAATTGTAATTCAAATTAATGGAAAAAAAAGAAGCCTACTGAAAGTTGAAAAAGATATGAAAGAGGAAGATCTATACAAATTAATTATGCAAGACCAAAAAATTTTGCGATTCCTTGGAGAAAAAAAAGTTGAGAAAAAAATTTATATTAAAAATAGGTTAGTTAACTTGATATCTTAAATGAAAAACTATTTATTGATTTTAATTTTTATTTTTGTGTCAAATTGTGGTTATACAACAGTTTATAAAAATCAAAAAACTATTGATTTTAAAATAAGTATACAAGAAATGAAGGGGGATAAATCAATTAATAACTTAGTTAAATCCAAACTGAGTAAATTTTCAAGTACTGACTCAGAAAATATTTATAAAATAGAAGTTAATTCTATTTATTCAAAATCCGTTTTATCAAGAGATATAACTGGAAAAGCTTCTAATTTAAAATTATCAACACGTATAGAATTTAATGTCATCCAAAATGAAAAAAAACAAAAATTTTCTTTTGAAGAAAATTTAAATATTGAAAACTTATCTGACTCTTATGAACAAAATAAATATGAAAACATAATTAAAAATAATTTTGTTACAACTATAGTTGAAGAATTAATAATAAAATTAAGCCTTATAAAGTGATAATAAAAAACACCGAATTAAGCAAATTAAATTTAAAAGATAAGAAATACATACTGCTATATGGACCTAATGAAGGTGCAAAAGAAGAGCAAATAAATTTTATTAAATCTAAAACAGAAATTGAGCAAATACTTAAATATGATGAAAAACAAATCTTAGAAAATACAGAAACATTTGAAAACCAGGTCTATATGAATTCATTGTTTGATAATGAAAAATTTATTATCATCAATAGAGCCTCTGATAAACTTTATAAAATAATTGAAAAATTTACAGATAAAAAAGATACGAACATTATAATTATAAATTCAGGCCCTTTAGAGAAAAAATCTAAATTAAGAAATCTTTTTGAAAAAAAAAAAGAACTAATTTGTATACCGTTTTATATGGACAATTTAGGAACATTATCAAAAATAGCTTCTAATTTTTTTAGGGAGAAGGAAATAAATCTTTCACAATCAAATATAAATTTTCTAATAAATAAATGTAATGGTGACAGGGGAATTCTTAAAAACGAGTTAAAAAAAATTGAATTGTATTCTCTAAACAAGAAAAAATTAGATTATGATAATTTAAATAAACTAATTAATTTAATAGAGAATCATAGCGTCGCTGAGCTAATAGATAATTGTCTGGCAAAAAATAAGAAAAAAACCATCAATATTTTAAATGATAATATTTATTCAAAAGAGGATTGTATTTTAATTACAAGAACATTTCTAAATAAATCAAAAAGGATTTTAAAACTTGCTTACGAGTATGAAAATAATAAAAATATTGAGTTAACAATTTCAACAGCAAAACCTCCAATATTTTGGAAAGACAAAGAAATTACCAAGCAACATTTGTATAAATGGACTCCTAAAAAAATAAAAAATCTTATTTATGAACTAACTAATATTGAATTTGAAATAAAAAGAAATTTAGATAATTCTATTAATATCATTAAAAATTTTATTTTAGAACAATCTTCTACTCATACTAATAATTAGATTTAATAATATTAATAATCTTATTTAGTTGATCTAAATCTTTATATTCAAAGCTTATTTTACCCTTATTTCTTTTATTATTTTGTATGTCGACGTTTAAACCTATTTTGTTTGAAATAGATAACTCAAGAGCAGTAATATTTGTGTCTTTAGAAATTCGAGATTTTTGTTTTTTATTTTTGAATATTTTAACAAAATTTTCTGCTTGTCTAACAGAAAGTTTTTTTTCAATGATTTTTGATGCTACAAAACTTGCATTTTCAAGACCTACTAAAACTTTTGCATGACCTGCTGTTAATTTTTGAGTTTCAATTAGTTTAATTACATCATCTGGCAAAGTAAGGAGACGCAAGGAATTGGTTATATGGCTTCTGCTCTTTCCAATGAATTTTGACACTTTTTCTTGATCATAAGAAAATTCATCTATCAATCGTTTATATCCTTGAGCTTCTTCAAGAGGATTTAGGTCGTGTCTTTGAACATTTTCTACAATTGCAAATTCTAGAGATTTTAAATCATCTGCTTCCGTTATGACAACAGGCACATTATGAAGACCAGCTCTTTGTGCTGCTAGCCATCTTCTCTCACCTGCAATTATTTCAAACTTTGCTCTATCATTATTTGAATTTCTAACAATTATAGGCTGTATCATTCCTCTTTCTTTAATGGAATTGGTTAGATCTTCTAAACTCGCTTCATCAAATATCTTTCTTGGTTGATACTTGTTTGGGGCCAGATCACTAATTGATACTTGATTTTTTTGAGGTTCAATTTTCGTCTCACCAATCAACGACGAAAGTCCTCTTCCTAATCCTTTTTTGATTTTATCCATTAAGCAGCACTCCCAATTGTTGATTCTTGATTTATAAACTCGTCTGTAAAACTAAAATAAGATTTACTGCCAGGACATGTCTTGTCATAGATCAATACTGGCATGCCATGGGAAGGTGCTTCTGATAATCTGACATTCCTTGGTATGACAGTTGAGTAAACTTTTTCACTAAAATAATCTCTAGCTTCTTTTTCAACTTGAGATGAAAGCTTATTTCTTTTGTCATACATAGTCAAAAGTATACCCCTGATTTTTAAATCTGGATTTAAACTTACTTTTATTCTTTCGATCGTTTTCATTAGTTGCGTTAAACCCTCTAAAGCAAAAAATTCAGTCTGAAGTGGCACCAATAGTGAATTTGAACTTACAAGTGCCATTACTGTCAACAAGCTTAATGATGGTGGGCAATCGATCAAGACATAATCATATGATCCTCTAGAATCGTTTAAATACGCAGTTAATTTAGTCTTTAGTATGAAAGCCCTATTACTATCATCAGCCGTCTCTACTTCTAAGCCCGATAAATCTACATTAGAAGTAATAATATCTAAATTTTTAAATTGTGTTTTTTTAATCACCTCACTTATTTCTCTAGTTCCATTCAATACTCCATAAATTGTATCACTTGAGCTCTCCATATTAGATAATCCCAGACCTGTGGTAGCGTTGCCTTGTGGATCTAGGTCAATTACTAAAATTTTTTTATCTATTTGAGTTAAACCTGCTGCAAGATTTATTACTGTAGTAGTTTTTCCGACCCCACCCTTTTGATTTATGACTGAAATAATTTGCATTTAATTTTTTTTATAATCTTTTTAATTTTTTTTTTTAATTTTTTTAATGTTTATTAAAAAAGAGTCTTCACTTGTTAAACTTCTCTTTTCTATATACTCCAACTTCCAATTTTTTTTAGAATTTTCAAAAATTTTTTTTCCACTCTTCCCCATAAAGAAAATTAAATTTTTATATTTTGAAAAATTTTCATATACTAAATCTAAAACTACGGGCATTGGTTTGAATGCTCTAGACATTATTGTTCCTGTTTCTAAATTTTTTATTTCAAAAATATTTTTTTGAAAAACTTTTGTTTTTAATTTTAATTTTTCTGACACTTCCTTCAAAAAATGGCTTTTATGATAGCTTTTTTCATACAAATGAACATGCATGTTTTTTTTCATGTTTTTTAGTATGATAGCCACAATAATACCCGGAAAACCCCCTCCTGAACCTAAATCTATAGTTGAATTGCTATTTAAGTTAACAAAATCAATTATTTGTGCGGAATCTATAATATGTCGCTCAATTATTTCTTTTTTTGATGCTGTATTTTGACTAATTATGTTGATTTTTTTATTTTTTTCAAGAATCATGGATATATAGTTTTCAAAGTCCAAAAATGTTTCACGTGAAACATTTAAGTGATTGATTCTAGAATAAGAATTTAAAATTTCTTGATCCATTAAGCTATATGCTTAATAGACTTTCTTTTGACGTGTGACAACAAAATATATACAGCTGCAGGAGTTATTCCATCAATTCTTAGAGCTTGACCCATAGTTTTTGGCTTAATTTGCTTAAATTTGGCTTTTACCTCGTTAGATAAACCTGATAGTCCGTCATAATTAATTTTATCAGGAATAATTAGGTTTTCATCCCTCTTGAATGCTAAAATATCAGCTTTTTGTTTCTTTAAATATCCTCTGTAATGAGCGTTAATTTCCACTTGTTCATCAATTTCTTTGCTAAAAAAAGGTATATCGGACCATATTTCTCTAATTTTACTCATATTTACCCCTTTTTGAATTAAAACTTCGCTAGATGATCTAAATATTCCGTCTTTTGCTATTTTTATTCCAAATTTTTCAGCTTTTGATGGTGAAATCTTAGATATGCCCATTTTTATATTAATTTCATTGATTTTTTCAAATTTACTTAAATATATATCTTTTCTTTTATCACTAATTAAACCAATATCTATTCCCTTAGCAGTTAATCTTTGATCAGCATTATCTGATCTCAAGCTCAATCGATATTCTGCTCTTGATGTAAACATTCTATATGGCTCAGCTACCCCTTTAGTCACCAAATCATCAATCATTACTCCTATGTAAGCATCGGATCTATCAAGTATAAATGGCTCTAATTTTTTAACGGACAAAGCAGCATTTATTCCTGCTATAAGGCCTTGTGCAGCAGCTTCCTCATATCCTGTTGTCCCATTAATCTGACCGGCTAGATAAAGGTTGCTTATCTTCTTCGTTTCAAGGGTTAAGAATAGTTCACGTGGATCTACATAGTCATATTCTATTGCATATCCTGGCCTTAAAATAGTAACATTTTCTAAACCATTGATATTGTTGCATATTTCTTGCTGCACCTCAGCTGGAAGTGATGTTGAGATACCATTTGGGTAAATTGTATGATCATTTAGACCCTCAGGTTCTAAAAATATCTGATGGCGAACTTTATCTGCAAATTTTACTATTTTATCTTCTATTGATGGACAATATCTTGGGCCTACTCCTTTTATACTGCCTGAATACATAGCACTCTTTGATAAATTCTTTTCTATAATTTTATGAACCTTCTCATTTGTATATGTCATTCTACATGACACTTGTTTATTTAAATTTTTTTTTGTTAAGAATGAAAAAAAATAAGGATCGTCATCTGCGAATTGTTCTTCTAAGTTTTCAAAATTAATTGTCCTTGAATCTAACCTTGGTGGTGTTCCAGTTTTTAATCTTCCAATTTTAAAATTATATTTTGCTAATTGTTCACTCAAACCTGTAGAAGGTTTTTCGTCGTATCTACCTGCTGGAGTTCTTTCATCACCTATATGTATCAAACCATTCAAAAAAGTCCCTGTTGTAAGTATTATCTTATTCGATAAAACTTTCTTTCCTTCCTTAGTTTCAAATCCACTTATTGAATTTTTATTAAATATAAACTTTATAACTGGATCAGAAAAAACGCTTAGATTACAATAGTTTAGCAATATTTTTTGCATATATTTACGATAAAGCGATCTATCTGATTGAGTTCGTGGTCCTCTGACTGCTGGCCCTCTACTTCTATTTAACAATCTAAATTGTATACCTGATTTGTCTGCTACATCTCCCATAACACCATCAAGGGCATCTATTTCTCTAACCAAATGACCTTTGCCCAAACCTCCTATTGCCGGGTTACAGGACATCTCCCCGATAGTTTCTATTTTATGAGTAAATAGGGCAGTGTTTACTCCAAGACGAGCAGAAGCTGCTGCAGCTTCACATCCAGCATGGCCTCCTCCAATTACAACTACATCAAATGACAAATCATTTTTCATAATTCAAATCTATATGTGATTATATAATTTACAAGATAGGCTTAATTTTTTGTAAATAAGCCTTATTTATCAACGTTTTTTTATAAAAAAAGTGCAAAAGACCAGCAAAATAGGGTATTACTTGCCAATACAAAAATCGTTGAAAATACTACCTAATATCTCCTCTACATCAACTTTCCCAACAATCATGCCTAAATGTCTAGTAGCTAATCTTAAATCTTCTGCAGCTTTATCAAAATCTTCGATTTCTTTTTTTTGATTAAAGTTATTTAGATGATTCAAACACTGTTGCAAATGTTGCCTGTGTCTTTCTCTTGTAATTAAAATATCATCATTTGTAAGAAATTTATTTTTTAAATTATTTTTTATTTTTAATATTAATTCTTCAATGTTTTTATTTTCTTTAATCGAAATTAAAACATGATTTGTTTTTTTTATTTCTGGATCAATATCTTTTTCTAAAAGATCAGATTTATTTATAACTAAAATTGCATTCTCATCTAATAAACCCTTCAAAACACCAGTAAAATCAAGGCTTTTTGCATCAACTACAACAAGCTTTAAATCTGCTTCTTCAGCTCTATTTAGAGATAATTTAATTCCTTTTTTTTCTATCTCATCTTGAGAATCTCTTATTCCGGCAGTATCAGAGATTATAACTGGATAACCGTCTATATTTAAATGGGTTTCAATCACGTCTCTAGTTGTGCCTGCAATTTCAGAAACGATTGCGACATCTCGATTAGATAAATGATTCATCAAGCTAGATTTGCCAGCATTAGTTGGTCCTAGGATAGCAATTTTAAAACCTTCTCTAATTCTTTCTCCAACTTTTTGGTCGTTTAATATTTTTTTAATTTTATTTATTACTTCATCTGAATTGTTTTTGATTTCATCTAAAATATTATTAGGCAGATCTTCCTCTGGAAAATCAATTTTTGCCTCAACATGTGATAAAATTTTTAAAAGTTTTTCTCTAAGAAAATTAAATTGATCAGATGATTTTCCATTCATGATTTTTATTGCTTGTTGTCTTTGAATTTCTGTTTCTGAAGAAATCAAATCAGCAATACTTTCTGCTTTAAGTAAATTTATTTTTCCATTTTGAAATGCTAGTTTTGTAAATTCACCTGGCTCAGCTAATCTACAATTTTCTATATCTGAGAGAGAGGAGTGCAGGGCATCCACAACGGCTTTGCTGCCATGAACTTGAATTTCAGCCATATCTTCGCCTGTGTAGCTCTCAGGGCCAGGAAACCAAAGGATTAGTCCCTCATCAATCAGCTCAGAAGTGTTGATTTTATTGATTTTTCTTAATGTTGCTACTCTGGGCTTTGGTAGCTCCTTACCAGTTAAAAGCTTAATTACTTTTGAGGTTTCTTCTCCTGAGAGTCTTATAATGGCTACACCTGATATACCAGGACCACTCGATAAAGCATAAATTGTCATTCGAAGATTATATCTTCAATTTTATGTAACTGTAAAACTTAAAATTATAATGTAAAAATTTAAGAAGGCTTGTTCATTGAGTTAAAAAACTCAGCATTATTTTTAGTGTCTTTTAATTTGGAGTTTATAAATTCAATAGCATCCATAGTTCCCATCGGAGCAATTATTCTTCTTAACACGTTCATTTTTTGCAAATCATTTTTATCAAATAACAGCTCTTCTCTTCTTGTTCCTGATTTTGTTATATCAATTGCTGGGTATATTCTTTTATCTGCAATTTTTCTATCTAGTATTGTTTCACTATTACCTGTTCCTTTAAATTCCTCAAAAATTACTTCATCCATTCTGCTTCCTGTATCAATTAAAGCTGTAGAAATAATTGTTAATGAACCACCTTCTTCAATATTTCTTGCTGCACCAAAAAATCTTTTAGGCCTCTGAAGTGCATTTGCATCAACACCCCCTGTTAAAACTTTACCAGAACTTGGTATCACAGCGTTATAAGCTCTTCCTAATCGTGTTATAGAATCTAACAAAATAATAACATCTTTTTTATGTTCAGTTAATCTTTTGGCTTTTTCAATAACCATTTCAGCTACTGCTACGTGCCTTTGAGCTGGTTCGTCGAAAGTAGAGCTAATTACTTCACCTTTTACAGTTCTTTGCATGTCTGTTACTTCTTCTGGACGTTCGTCAATTAATAACACCATAAGATAGCATTCTGGATAATTCTTAGCTATTGAGTTTGCAATGCTTTGCAAAATCATTGTTTTTCCAGCTTTGGGTGGAGAAATAATTATAGATCTTTGTCCTTTGCCGATTGGGCTAACTAGATCAATAAGTCTAGGGGTTAGATCTTGTTTTTTTTCAACTTTAGTGGTCTCAACTTCCATCACCAATTGTTTATCTGGATATAGTGGTGTTAAGTTATCAAATGCAATTTTGTGTCTTGCTTTTTCTGGTTCCTCAAAATTTATTTTGCTAACCTGTAATAATGCAAAATATCTTTCGCCTTCTTTAGGGGCCCTTACTGGTCCTTCAACTGTATCTCCCGTTCTTAAACCAAATTTTCTAATTTGACTTGGGCTCACATAAATATCATCTGGTCCTGGTAAATAATTTGATTCCATTGCTCTAAGAAAACCAAAACCGTCTTGTAGTAATTGTAAAACACCTACACCAGTAATTTCTTCTTTTTCAGCAACTTTCTTAAGAATGGCAAAAAGTATTTCTTGCTTTCTTAGTGTACTTGCATTTTCTATACCGAGCTCTTCTGCTTGTGTAATAAGCTGTTCAGATGATTTGAGTTTTAGTTCTTGAATATTCATGATTAATTTTTTGATAAGGACTTATCAGATAGATGTAATATATATGTTGATGATGTTATTTCAACCCCAGATTGGCTTAAAAATAGCTAAAAATACAACAATTATTAAGATAACCGTTGGTATTTCATTAATAATTCTAAAAAATTTTGCAGATCGTGTATTTGTAGAATTTTTTAAAGCAGCAAGACACTTGCCTAAAAAATCATTATACGCGGATAATAAGATTACTAAAACGATCTTAATTTGAAACCACAATTGAGAAAAAATGTCTATTCCATTAAGATAAATTAACACTAGTCCAAAAACCCAAGTAAAAATCATTGCAGGTCGCATAATGTAAAAAAATAATCTTTTTTCCATAACTTCAAATATATCAGTTGCTTCTTTTTTCTCCTTATTTTCAACATGGTAAACAAAAATTCTAGGAAGATATAAGAGACCAGCCATCCAAGAAACAACAGCAATTAAATGTAAAGATTTAAATAATAAATACGAATTCATGTGTCAGATATTTCTTTCGATTAAGGATTTTAGTAAAGTTATATGATCACTATTATCATTTAGACAGGGGACCATATCAAAATTTTCTCCTCCTGAATTTAAAAAACTTTCTTTACCTTGAATTTGTATTTCCTCTAAAGTCTCTACACAATCAGAAGCAAACCCTGGGCAGATTGTAAGGACATTTTTAACTCCCTCTTTAGGCAAATTTTCTAAAGTCTTATCAGTATAAGGTTGAAGCCATTCTTGTGGACCAAATCTAGACTGAAATGTAGTTTTAATCTCAATTGAAGTAAATTTTTCTGAAATAAGTCTTGTCGTTTTATGACAATAACAATGGTAAGGATCGCCCTTATCAAAATATTTCTTTGGTATCCCATGATATGAGGCCACAATTAAGTCTGGTTTCCAATTAATTTCTTTTATTTTCTTATTAATCGAATTAACGAGAGCATCAATGTAAAGTCGATCTGATTCGTAATGAGAAATTATTTTTAAAGAAGGTTGCCACCTCATTTTCATCAAAGTTCTGTATACTTCATCACAAACGGTCGCCGTTGTAGCTGCTGCATATTGAGGGTACAAAGGAAGTATCAATAAATTTTCACAGCCCATTTTATGCAATTTATGAATCTTACTTTTAATACTCGGATTTCCATATCTCATAGCAAAATCTACAACGATATTTTCTTTTGATATTAAATTTGAAATTTTCTCACTTTGCTTTTTTGTGTAATAAAGAAGTGGAGAAATATTTTCATCTTTCATCCAGATTTCTTTGTAAGCTTTAGCAGTTTTAGAAGGTCTAAAATTAAGAATAAATAAATTCAAAATTATTTGCCAAATTAGTGGATTTACCTCAATAACTCTTCTATCAGAAAGGAATTCTCTTAAATATTTTCTTATATCTAACCAGTTCGTAGAATCTGGAGTGCCTAGGTTAATTATAAGTACACCTGTTTTGCCATATTTTATAGGTGGGTGGTTTTTGTCAATCATTTAAAATCTTTTACAATTTTAATTAAGTTTTCAACCATCTCTGGATTTGTTTCGGGCAGAATACCATGGCCGAGATTAAATATATATGGATGATCTCGAAAAATTTCCAAATATTTAGAGGCTTCTTTTTTTAATGTTGCTTTATCTGTTAATAGAATTTTGGGGTCTAAACCGCCCTGAATAGGTATTTTTATATCCTTAAGTATATTTTTTGGATTAACATTATAATCAATACTAATTGCATCGGGCTTCACAATATCACAAAATTCTTTATAATTTTTTATTTCTCTGGGAAAACATATCACTGGTACATTTAAAGATTTTACATAATTAACTAAATTTAAAGTTGGAGCATAAACATAATTTGGTAAATCTTTTTCATCTAATAAGCCTGCCCAACTATCAAAGATTTGAATAACATTTGCGCCATTATCAACTTGATTTTTAATATGAACCTTTAAAAATTTTTCAATAATTAATAAAATTCTGTTTATTAAAAATTCATCTTTAAAAAAATCTTTTTTTAAATTTTTTTTAGGAGACTGCTGGTTGATCATATAAACTAATAGTGTCCATGGAGCACCAACAAATCCAATAGTGTTTTTATTTTTTAAACTAGAGTCTGAACTTATTTTTTTTATTGCTTTGTACACACGATGTATTTTTTCTACAAAGTCGACTTCATCAATCTTAGCAATTTCATTTAGATTCAGTTCCCCTAATTTAGGTCCAAAATTTTTTTCAAATTCTACTTTTTGTCCCAATCCATAGGGAAGCATTAAAATATCTGAAAATATTATTGCAGCATCCAAATCAAATCTTTTTAATGGTTGTAAAGTTATTTCTGAAGATAAGTCATCATTTAAACATAAGTTAATAAAATTAGGGTTTTCTTTTCTTATTTCTCTAAATTCTGGCAGATATCTACCGGCTTGTCTCATAATCCATATCGGATTTAATGAAGTGTCCTTGTTAATTATTACTTTGTTTAAAGGTTTCATAAATAAGTATTATTATTTATTGTAGTTGTAATATATCTTGTGAATAAAGGTGATTAATTTTTATAAACATTATATTCACAATTTACCAACATGTTATGTGAATAAAATTGTTTAAAATGAAGCTTTTTTTACCATATTAATTTTTGTGGATTGTTTTACCCTATTTAATATTAATGTTAATAAATAGCAGTTTTTACAAGGTTAATTTAAAAAATTTTAAATTGTGTAGTTTAATTAAAATATTACAAATTTATTAACAATTTATTCATGAGTAATACATATCAAATATATTTAATCTCTGACTCAACGGGTGAAACCTTAGATAGAATATTTTTAGCTCTGAAGGCTCAATTTTTAAATATAGAATATAAGGTTCATTCTTACTCTTTTACAAGGACAGAAAACCAAATTTTAAAAATTTTAGAAGATGCAGAAAAAAATTCAAATGCAATAATTTTATATACTATTGTAGATAACAACTTAGCCAAATATTTAGCAAATGTAAGTGATGATAAAAAAATTCCATGTTTTGGTGTTCTTGGTAACTTAATTTTAAATTTTTCAAAAATTCTCAATCAAAAAGCAACTCATGAACCAAGCGGCCAACATATATTGAACGAAGAGTACTACGACAGAATCGAAGCAATTCAATTTACAATGAACCATGATGATGGAAATTTAATAAACGAAGTACAAAAATCAGACATTATCCTTGTAGGAGTAAGCAGAACAAGCAAAACACCCACATCTATTTACTTAGCCAACAAAGGCTTTAAAACTTCTAATATCCCTTTGGTAAATGAAAATTCATTACCGGAGGCACTTAAAAAAAATCCAAAAATGACTTGTGTTGTTGGATTGAGTACAGAGCCAGAAAGGTTGGTTGATTTAAGAAAAAATAGAATGAGTTCCTTAAAAGAAACAGAAAACATTCAATACACAGATTTAGAAAATATAAAAAAAGAGGTTTTGGAGGCGAAAAAAACATTTCAAAAATATAAATGGCCACTCATAGATGTAACCAGAAAGTCTGTTGAAGAAACAGCTGCTTCTATAATTAAAATTCACGAAATATATTTAAATAATGCTAAATAAAATTATTCTTGCTTCAAAAAGTAAGGTTAGAAAAGAAATTTTAGATAAAAATAATATCGAAAGTTATGTTATACCATCAAATGTAGATGAGGATATAGTTAAAGAGAGTTTGATTAAAGAAAAAGCGACACCAGAAATCATCTCAAAAAATTTGGCAGAGTTAAAAGCAAACAAGGTCAGTATGAAAAAAACTGATGAAATTGTTTTAGGAGCAGACAGCGTGATAGACCTGAACGGTGAATTAATATCGAAGCCAGAAACTAGAGAAGAGGCAATGAAAATATTAAAGAAACTCAATGGTAAGTCACATTTTTTAATTAGTTCAGTCTGTGTATCAAAAAATGGATCAATGATTTGGAATCATACCGATAAAGCTAAACTTTCAATGAAAAATTTATCTGATGTGGAGTTAAAAAATTACTTATCAAAAATACCTGACGAAACGCTTTATGCATACAATGTTTACCAAATAGAGGGTATAGGCAGAAATTTGTTTACAAGCATAGAGGGAGATGAAGATACAATCATGGGTCTACCTGTTAAAAAAATTAAGGAATACATAAATTCATTGTAATGAAAAAATATTTTGTAATTGGCAACCCCATTAATCATTCTTTATCACCTAAACTCCATAATTATTGGCTTAAAGAAAACAATATTGACGCTATTTATGATAAAAAAAAAATTGATGCGAAAGATTTACAAACTATAATTTCAGAGGTCAAAGAAAAAAAAATAGAAGGTATAAATGTTACAGTTCCATTTAAAAAAGCAGTAATTCCTTTTTTAGACAAATTAAGCCCAGAGGCAGAACAAACACAATCAGTAAATACTATAATTTTAACCAATAATATTTTGGTAGGACACAATACAGATATATCTGGTTTTACAAGGGCAATTAAAGATTTAAATTTTAATATTGAAGGTAAAAAAATTTTCATTTTAGGTGCTGGAGGAGTTGTTCCCTCTATAATTTTTGCTTTAAACAAAATGAATGTTTCAGAAATAATTATTTCCAACAGGACCAGACAAAAAGCAGACGATTTAAAATCTCAATTTAAAATTATAAATGTTATAGATTGGGGCAATATACCAAAGTTTGATATGATAATTAACGCTACAAGCCTTGGTCTAAACAATGAAACTTTAAACTTTAATTTTTCTGAAGTTGGGGATAATAAATTATTTTATGATGTAATTTATAATCCAAGTGAAACTAATTTTTTAAAAGAAGGAAAAAAACTTGGTAATCAATCAGAAAATGGAAAATTAATGTTCATGTATCAAGCTTCAGTGTCATTTAAATTGTGGCACGGAGTAGAGCCTAAAATAAATATTAACACACTTAAACTTTTAGAAAATGATTAGAATTGGTATTTTAGGCGATATTGGCTCAGGCAAGAGTTATGTTGCGAATAATTTAGGCTACACCGTGTTTGATGCAGATTCTGAAGTGTCAAAACTTTATAAAAAAAATAAAAAAACATTTTTAAAATTAAAAAAAATATTACCCAAAAACATAAAATCATTTCCTATAGAAAAAAAGGAAATTACCGAAGCGATATTACAAAAAAAGAGTAATTTAAAAAAAATAATAAAGATAGTTCACGCTGAGGTAAGAAAAAAAATGAATTTTTTCTTAAAAAAAAATAAAAATAAAAAATTTGTAGTACTAGATGTTCCTTTACTGTTAGAGAATAAGCTTAATAAAAAGGGAGATATATTAATATTTATAGACTCTAAAAAATCAGATATCTCAAAAAATTTAAAAAAAAGAAAAAATTTTAATAAAAAGCTATTTAATAAATTTCAAAAAATTCAATTTTCATCAAAATATAAAATTAAAAAATCTAATTATATAATTAAGAATGATTTTACCAAAAAAACAATTAATATTAATATCAAAAATGTTTTAAAAAAGATAAACCAATGAAAGAAGTAGTTTTAGATACTGAGACCACAGGTATATCTATAAAAGATGGTCATAGAATAGTTGAAATAGGATGTATAGAGCTTGAAAATTTAATACCGACCAAAAATAAATTTCACTGTTATTTAAATCCAAAAAGAAAAGTTTCAGAAAAAGCATTTGAGATCCACGGATATAGTGATGATTTTCTGTCTCAACAAAAAGAATTTAAAGAAATAGTTGATGATTTTATTAAATTTATAGAAGGAAAAAAATTAATTATACATAATGCAGAATTTGATCTTGGACACTTAAACAATGAACTTTTTCTTTTAGGAAAAAATAAAATAAAAAATGAAATTGTTGATACTTTAATATTGGCTAGAGATAAGTTTCCCGGTTCTTCTGTTAATTTAGATTCTCTTTGTAAAAGGTTTAGAATAGATAATTCTAGGAGAAAACAACATACCGCTTTAATTGATTGTGATTTGTTGGCTAAAGTATATATCAATTTAATTGATCAAAAAGAACCTAGTTTAAATTTTAGAGATGAAAATTTTGAGAATATCAAAGGAAATAGTAAAAATATTCCTTATTTCCAAAAAATTTTAAAACCTACAGAATTAGAAAAAAAAAATCACGATCAATATTTAAAGGATCATCTTAAAAAAAATTTTTACTAATTAATTTTTTGTTTATAAAGAGCATCAAAGTCGACTTTTTTTTCAAAGCTAATTCCGGGATATCCAGAATTATGCAAAAGGTCTAAAAGAGACTTTTCTATATCTGGATATATTTTATTTTGAACGTCGCAAAGAATTATTTTTTCTAATTCATCTTTATTTGTTATTGTATCATCTACTTTTATTATTGTTGAGTATACAAATTCAAAGTAAGATTTTTTTTTACTATCTTTTTCAATATCTCCAAACTTAAAAGTTGTATTAACCTCAATCAATTTATTTTTTAAAGGGACCGATTTTATATCAATGCCAAGCTGATATTTTGAAATTCTATCTTTCACATAAAGATATGTTTCTAAATCAGGTGTTTCGCTAGATAAATCTTTTATGAACTTGCCTAATATTTTAAATTTATCTGTCATTGTCATCTTCTATATCTTCAAATTCACCATCAATAAAATTATTTTTTTCATTTCTCGGTTTAGTATTTTTTTTCAAGAAATTTTTGAAAATTAGTTTTCGACTTATGGGAAATATTAATAAAAAGCCCAATATATCTGTAATAAAACCCGGTATAATTAGAAGTAATGCAGCAAAAGCAATCGCTGCTCCTGAAATTACTTCATAATTAGGAAGTTCATTCCTGCTTAGTTGTAAAAAACCTGATTTAAGTATGTTTAAACCTTCATATTTTGCATAATAAATCCCAACTATTGCTGTAGCAAAAATCATAAAAATAGTTGTAATAGCACCTATTTGTGAGCCTATCTTTATTAAAAGATAGATTTCTAAAATTGGAATTAAAATTATTACTAATAAAATTGAGTTCATTTGTCCTCAATCTAAATTGCTAGTTGAAATTAATCAACAGAGTAATTACTATAAATATATGAATTACAGTTTTGAGTATATAGATATCATTTTGCTTGCAATGATTGCAGGATTTATATTTCTAAGATTAAGAGGCATACTTGGAAAAAGAACAGGATTTGGGGGCAAAGCTCCTAGTCAGTTTAAGGAAGTTTTAAAAACAGTAAATAAAGATCAGATCAAAAAGGTTAATGAAAATTTTAATGATGAAGCTCAAAAGGAGTTTCTTAAAGGTGCCAAAATAGCATATGAAACGGTTATCACTGATTTTAGTGATAATGATAACAAAATTACTTCAAGCAAATCATTATTAAGCAAAGAAATTTACAACCAATTTAATCAAGCATTGAAAGAAAGAAGTTCCAGAGGACATTATGCTGAAATTACATTTATAGGAGTTAATTCTGCTGTTATAAAGGAGCATAAAAAAATTGGTAAAATTTTAAATGTTACTGTGGATTTTATAGCAGAGGTTATTACTTGCATTAAAGATAAAGATAAAAAAATTATCTCGGGTGATCCAGAAAAGACTAAAAAAATTTACGACACATGGGTTTTTACGAGAGACACAACATCCCTAAATCCTAATTGGCTGCTCACTAGCATATTAACATAATTGAGTAATAAAATTTCAGATAAAGATAAGAAAGACTGGAACAGGTTCATAAATAGTTCTGAAAAGTTACGAAACAAAGATTTAAAGCATCAAGAAAAAAACAATATTCAGATTAGATCGATTGATCTACATGGTTATACTCTAGATGGAGCCAACATATTTATAGAAAAGTTTATAAATAAAGCTTTTTTAGAAGGTGTAAAAAAATTAAAAGTTGTTACAGGCAAAGGTTTACATTCTGAAAATGAAAAAGACCCATATGTTTCAAAAAAATATAGTATTTTAAAATATTCAGTTCCAGAATTTATTTTAAATAATAAAAATTTAATGAATAAAATTAATGAAATTACTGATGCAAAAATAGAGGATGGTGGTAGCGGAGCATTTTATATATATTTAAAAAAAAATTTAAAAAAATGATTATTTGGTTAGCGTCTTATCCTAAAAGCGGCAACACACTTTTAAGATCTATTTTATCTGCATATTTTTACTCAGAAGATGGTAATTTTAAGTTTGATAACTTATATAAAATTTCACAGTTTCCAGGTGTTGATCACTTTATGAGATTGGGTGTAGATGTAAATGATGAAGGTGAGGTTTTCAAAAATTTTATAAATGCACAAAATTCAATTAATGAAGATAGTAAAAAAGCTAAATTTTTTAAAACACATAGTTCATTATGTAAAATGAATGGCTGTAATTTTACTGATTTAAAAAATACACTTGGTGTAATATATATAGTACGTGATCCTCGTAATGTAGTGACTTCCTTTGCGCATCACTACAATATGACTATTAATCAATCGACAGATGCTTTATTTGATGAAAAAAAATTTATGCACAAAACAGACAAGCTTTGTAGTGTTTTCCTTGGTTCCTGGAGTTTTAATTACAACTCTTGGAAAGTTTTAGAAAATAAAAATAAATATTTATTAATTAAATATGAGGACTTAATTAATAAAAAAAAAAGTAC
>CABZPD010000002.1 GCA_902527415.1 uncultured Pelagibacteraceae bacterium
AATAGTAGCTAAAGTTGTGTAAGCAGTTCCTGATGAATTAGGATTTGCTACTTGGATTTCACCCTTATAAATAGGTTTTGTTAAGTCCATCCATGATTTTGGAGCTGGAAGACCTTTTTTAGCCAAAAGATCTTTATTATATCCAAAACCTAGTGCACCAACATAAATCCCTACAGATTTATAGTCAGCATTTTTTGCTTGGTTTTGTGCTGCTGGTAATAAATCATCAAAGTGTTTTGATTTATATTTTTCAGTTAAATTTTCCTGAGCAGCTGTTAAGTGTGGATCACCTGTTCCACCAAACCAAACATCTCCTTTTGGATTAGACGCTTCTGCTTTAATTTTAGCAAAAGTTTCACCACTACTTGCTCTTGTCATTGCAACTTTTGTGCCTGTTTCTTTTTCATAAGCTTGTTCAAGCATTTCACAAACATCAATTTCTACACTGCAATATAAAGTTAATTTTGCTGCAGAAGCTTTGTTTGTAAGACCAAACAATGTTATTGAAAAAAGAAGGACAATAGATGCTATCTTGATTAGATTTTTCATTATTTCCTCTCTCTAAAGTTATATTGTTCTGAAAGTTAATATGTTTTATTAAAAATTGTTACTATTTTATTACAAAATTCACTTCTAGGTTTAAAATTTATTTTAGTTATTAAATTAAAAATATTGTATAATTTTTTTTTTAAGAGGGGGAAGTCATTGGAAATTGTAACTAAGATAGCGCCAATCATATTGGCTCTGATCATGTTAGGCTTAGGCCTAGGATTAAAAATAGAAGATTTTGGAAGAGTATTCAAAGCGCCAAAAGATTTTATAGTTGGTTTTATTTCTCAATTAATAATTCTTCCAATTGTAGCATACATATTAATTTTAATTTTAAAAACACCACCTGAAATAGCAATAGGAGTTATGATCATAGCTGCTGCACCAGGAGGAGTAACCTCTAATGTAATGACCAAATTTGCTGATGGTGATGTTGCATTATCAATATCTTTAACAGCTGTTATTAGTTTATTAAGTATAATTACAGTTCCTTTAATTATATTTACTTCTGCAGACATGTTAGGGATAACAGAAGTTTCTCAAAATATTTCAATGACTGGAATAGCACTAAAAATGTTTTTAGTGGTAACAGTACCTGTAATGTTAGGAATGATTATTAGAAAATTTGCTGAAAATTTCATATCTTCTAAAGTTGAAATATTTAATAAACTTAACATAATTTTATTCGCTGTTTTTTTCGTAGCAGCTTTTTATTCAGAAAGAGAAAATATTCTAAGCTTTATAAAACAAGCTGGTTTAATTGCTTTAATATTAAATATATTGATGATGGTTATTGCATACTACATTGCAAAAGCTTTTGCTTCAGGTGTAAAACAAATGAAGTGTATTGCTTTAGAATGTGGATTGCAAAATGGCACGTTAGCGTTATTTGTCTCTACGCAAATATTTGGTACTGATATATTATATGCATTACCAACAGGTGCGTATGCACTAATCATGTATATAACAGGATTTATTTTTATTTATTTTTTAAAAAAATCTAATTAAGGATTGATTATTCTTATTTGATTAAAGGTTTTATAAATAAAATTACTTAAGCTAAGCATATTTTGGTTTATCATTTTACTTGTTTTTTGAAAGGCACTATCTTTAGCATCGAATGTAATTAATTTTTTTTCATTTATGTGAAGATATTTTTTATTAATTAAATATTTTAGTTTTCTTACAACTGTTGGTCTTGGAATACCAGTTATCTCAGAAATCGACATGGCATTAACACCTCTTGAATCAGAACCCATAAGTGCTTTATGGTATGAACGTATATTTTTCTTTGGAGTAAATTCTTTATTCTTAACTGCATTAATAATGACCACCATTCCAATTGCTAAATATTCTAAATCTTTAATTTCATCCCTCCATCTCTTCATATAAATGAACCAGAATTTATTAAATTGGTACCAACAATAAGAGAAATTTTCTTTCATCGCAGATATTATTTCATCAACTGAATAAACTTCAGTTGCAAGTTTTTCTTTTTTTAAAATTTTGTTAAATTCATGTAATATTGTTGCAATCTCTGTCAAAGTGTTGGTTGCTCTTGCCGAGTAGAGTGTATTTCTGACAATAAATATTTTCTTACCAACTCTTTTAATTGTTCCTTCATTCTCTAGTTCTAAAACTTTTCTCCTGATACTCTCTTTGGGTACCCCAAGATCTTTTGAAATGTCTGAAATATTAATTTTACTAATCTCGATTGATTTATCTTTATAAAATGTGTCGTAATCAATTTTTACCCCATTTTGCCTGAAATATATAAGATCTTGATGTATCAAATATATAATGATTACGAACTTATCTATGTCTTTGTAATAATTGTAAGCTCTGACAAACCAGTTGCTTGTTAAGGTAAAAAAAGAGGGTGCTAATGCGGCAAAATTATCTTGAATTATTTTATTGATTACCTTCTCATCAATATGTGCGGAAATACTAGGTAATGTATTCATATCTTTTAAAAAAACCCAATATGAACAAAAGTGAAATTAGAGTCAACCCATTTTGGACAACCCTAGTATGTAAAATTTAAACTAATAATGATTAAAATTAACTTTATAAAACCAATATGAGTACAGAAAGCTTACATAGAACATCCGAAATTGTAGAGACCCCCTCTCAATATGTTGAAACTCCGAAAAGGGTTAATGTGGATGTTCTAAAGCAAAGGCTTTTAGAAGAAAAGAAGAAGGAAAAAGTTAAACGAACAATAATTTTATCATCTGTTATCGTTTCTTTGGGTGCTCTAACGATGTTAACTTATTAAGGTTTCCAAATCTTTCTTTATTATATCCGGTATAGAAATTTCTTTTTTTGAGTTATTTTTATACCGGTTAAATTTATTTTGTCCTGGATACATTATTTCCTTAACTCCTTTAATCTTAGGAAGTTTTTTTATTGTTATAATATTATCTTTAATTCGTTGGTTATAATTTTTTTGAAATAAATTTGCTTTAAAAGTTATAAATAAATGTCCAATATTTTGTGGGCCTGAAAAATCATCAAATGGATCTTTAACTCTTCCTGCGTGATTTCCTCCTGTTAAAACTCCACTTAATATATCTACCATCCAAGCAAGCCCCGAACCTCTAAAACCTGCAATTGGTAATTGAACTCCTGCTAATGCTTTTTTCGCATCTGTAGTTGGTTTGCCAAATTTATCTAAAGCAACTCCCGCAGGAATTGATTGATTGTTTCTTGCTGCAACTCTTATTTTTCCTCTATTAATCATTGAGATAGATGTATCTAAAATAAATGGAATTTTAGAACCAGTAGGAGATCCAAAACAAATTGGATTTGTTCCAAACAACGTTTTTAATGCACCATGTGGAGCAACTGCTGGAGGAGCATTTGTATATATCATTGTAATTAAATTTTTTTTTACTGCTTGTTCAGCGTAATAGCCAGATAAACCATAGTGACCACTATTTTTAACAGCTACCATTCCTATTCCAGTTTTTTGAGCATGTTTAATTGCAGTTTTAATTCCTAGATCAGCAGCAACAAAACCAATACTATTATTTGCATCAATGTGAGAAATAGAAGAAGAAATTTTTTTAATTTTAATTTTTGGTTTTGGATTAATTACTTTTTTAGAAATTCGATCACAGTACATCTTAAGTCTAGATAAACCATGACCATATGCACCAACTAATTCTGCGTTAATTAATGCATTAGTAGAAATTAAAGCATGATCTTTACTTAGACCAAATTTTTGGAATATTTTAATGACTTGTTTTTTTAAAACTGGGGTCTTCATTTCATCCCCTTAACATTTATCCTTTTCCACGCCAAGGAATAGTTTTATCTATTATTTTTCTTAATGTAATATCAAATAACAGACCAAGTAGTCCCATAATAAATATCGTTATCCAAATTACCTCATATTGGAAGTACTTTTTAGCAACGTTTTCAACAAAACCGATACCTGTTGTACCCGCTAAAAACTCTGCAGCAACAAGTGTTCCCCAACACATACCAACAGCAACTCTTATTCCTGTAAGAATTTCAGGAAGTGAATTTGGGAAAATTACATGTCTTAAAATTTGTTTTTTGGTAGCACCTAATGAGTGGGCAGCATGGATTTTTGAAAGCTGTGTTCCTGAAGCACCAGCTCTTGCAGAAATTATCATAATTGATAAAGAGACCATAAATAATAAAAATACTTTTCCTGAGTTATCAATTCCAAGTACAGAAATAATCAAAGGTGCCCATGCAAGAGGAGGGACCGGTCTATAGAGTTCGATTAACGGATCAAAGAAACCTTTAGCAAATCTATTTAAACCCATAAACAGCCCTAAAGGTACACCAATGATGATACCAAAGATTAATCCTAAAAATACTCTTAAAAAAGAATCCCAAATGTGTCCGTATGGAACGGGTACTTTAAATAATTTAAAATCACCTGTAACAACTTTTAAGACATTACTTTTAAAGTTTTCTTTAACAATTCCATCTTTTGTGTGCACTGGATACTCACCAGGTAATATATCTGCTATCCAATCTGGTAAAATAAAACCTATCATTTTACTCACGTCCACCATCTCAATCCATAAAAGAGGAATATTTTTGTAGCCAACACTTGGTTTTGACATCAGGATAAATTTATTAAAAGTATCAGATGGTTTTGGTAGCCATCTTCCTGATCCTTGTTCTGAACATGTTGGTCCACTTGCAACTATTGTTCCAGCAGGGAATAAAAGAATATCTATTAATCTTAATCCACCTTGTTCTTTATTTTGTAATTCATCAAATTCAACAATTGCTGCCTGCATTTCATTTAATGCATTAGGGGGATAGATACTTGCAAACTCTATTCTTCTAGCAATTTTAACAATGTTCTTTGCATAATCAGATGCAATTTCCTGACTGTCATCTAAACCTTTTCTATAAGCTTTGATATCATCTTTAAGTTGTTTGATTGCATTTTTAAACTGTGGATTATGATTTCTTACTTTAAAAAATTTATCGTTTATAATTTTAAGTTCAGCAGCTGCTGCAGCAAATTTTAAACCTCTATTCGTTTGTGGTGCAGTTGGTATTTCTATTGTATTTTCTATAGAACCACTTCCAGAATCTATTGTTGTTATTCCCCAACCACCTTGTTCATTAATAAGCGTTTGCCTTTCACTTTTTTGAGCATCTGTTTCAAAAGGATAATCTTTCTTTTGGAAATTTAAGCTTAGAAGTTTTATTTCCTCAGTCATTTCGTTGATTTTAATTTTAGTTTCCATTTCCATTAGCTCTTCACTAGTTAAGAAAGGAATTAATCTAGATGTTCTATCAATATAGCTTACTAGAATTGTTTTTTGTTGATCATTTAAATCTGGAGATCTATTTATTTCGTTAGCAATTTTTTTAAGATTTTTATTTTCAATTTTTATAATTGAAGTACTTTTGAATTCTCTTTCTTCAATAGGAAATTGATATTTTAAACCTAATAATGACTCGTTAATTTTTGCAACCTGACATAATTCATTCGCTGATTTTGGATAGAAACCTTTTGCAATATCCCATGAATAATAAAGCCATAACATTAGAATTGCACTCGTTCCAACTATTACCCAGTGGGTTCCACCTTTTGCTCTCTCTGGATTGCCAAAAACAGCATCAACTTTTTCAGTTCTAATTAATCTTCTCCCATAAAGAATACAGCCAATAACAGATACGATAATTAATATTGTTACAAATTGGGTTAACATTAATTATCTTTCCCCATTATTTCTTCTTCCATATTCCAAATCATGGATAAAATTTCTTCTCTTGTAGATGAAAATTCTTTATTTTTTTTAATTTCTCTTAAATCTTGTGTAAGACCCATTTCTGCAAATGGAAGATTGTACTCTTTATGTATACGCCCTGGTCTTGGTGCCATTACATACAATCTTTCTCCTAGTAACAATGCTTCTTCAACAGAGTGAGTAATTAAGATAATAGTTTTTCCTGTTTCTTTCCAAATCTTTAAAACTAAAGACTGCATCTTTTCTCTTGTTAATGCATCTAACGCACCTAAGGGTTCATCCATTAAAATCAAATCAGGATCATTGATTAAACATCTTGCAAGCGCAACCCTTTGCTGCATACCACCTGATAATTGATAAGTTGGCGTGTTACCAAAACCTTTAAGTCCAACTATATCTAACCACTCATCAACTTTCTTAGCTGTAACTTCAGGATCTTCTTTTTTCATTCTGAGTCCGAAATTTACATTTTCAGCTACCGTTAACCATTCAAACAAAGCACCTTGTTGAAAAACCATTCCTCTTTCAACACCAGGTCCATCAATTTCATTATTGTTAAGCGTTATTTTTCCTGAAGTAGGTCTTAAAAATCCTGCAGTAATATTTAATAAAGTTGTTTTTCCACAACCTGAAGGACCAAGAACTGTAAGCAACTCTCCTTTTTTTAAAGTAAAGCTTACATCTTTTAAAGCATGAACTGTTTCTCCTTTAGGAGTTTTAAAAATCATGTTCAGATTTTGAGAAATCAGATCACTCATAAGTGCCTTATATTAGAAATTTTATAAAAAAAATAGGCACCAATCATAAAATCAGTGCCTATTTAAAAACTTTTAAACCCTTAAAATTATAAAGGTAAGAAACTTGTATCTACAGCTCCTCCTGGAGTTCCCATTCCTTTTAGGAAACCATCAAGATTACCACTTTCCATAGATTGTTTAGTTTCTTCTGGAGTTAAGAATTTGAAACCACTTAAAGTGTCTTTCATATCTGCAACTGTCATTTCAGAAGCTTTCGCCATAGCATTCATATCAGCTTTACCAGCTTTATATCTAGCATTAGCTTCATGAGTAACTTCGATGAAAGTTCTTAACATACCTGGGTTTTCTTTCATGAATTTATCTGTAACAGAAGTGATATCTATACCTAAGATACCAGCCGCTCTAGCTTCATCTACAGTTAAAAGTCTTGATCCAACTGCAGTTGCTGCTTTAATAGAGTTACCACCAAATAAACATGCCATTACAACATCACCGCTTACTAATGCAGCAGCACCTTCTTCTGGGTCCATTTGAATAATGTCCATTTTACTTCTGTCAGCACCAACAACTTTCATACTTTCATCAAAAACGTATTCAGCCATTGTTCCTAGTGGAACAGCAACTTTTTTACCTTCTAATTCAGTAGCGTTTGCTTTTGTAATTCCAGATGCATTAGATGTAACACATGTAGTTCCACCCATTCCGTATTCCATAGCAATATCAACTAATTTGATAGGTGCATTAGATTTTACAGCATTGATAAAAGGTACTAATCCTTGAGAGTAAGAAATATCAATATCTCCTGCTAACATTGCATCAGTCATTGCTCCACCATTAGTGAAATTTGTCCATTTAACTGGAACACCAAGAGCTTTAGCAAAATTCTTTTTCTGCATGTCTTCTAAATTTGGGCTTGGCCATTCTAGAAAGTATGCAACTCTAACTTCATTTGCAGCTGAATTAGCAACTGAAATTGATAGGTTAAGTGCGAATATAGATCCTAGAATAAAACTTAATATTTTTTTCATTTATTCCCCTATGTTTAATTAATTAAATTACCTCATTTAAATTCAATTTCAGAGGGATGTAAAACAAAAAAAAATAATTCAATTCAAGGTTGTATAGTTATAATACCAAATATGGTAGACAAAATATTTCTAGCAATGAAAATGATTTAGTCTAATAGTTAGAAAATTAATAACACTTTTTATAGAAAGAAATTTTTATGAGCACACAAAATAAAACAGCAATTCCAAATTCTTTAAATGAGCATTGGATGCCATTTACATCTAACAAAGATTTTAAAGAGAATCCAAGATTAATTGTTGAAGCAAAAGGTGTGTATTTAAAAAACCATCAAGGACAAACACAAATTGATGCAAGTTCAGGATTATTTTGTAATCCTTTAGGCCATGGTAGAGAAGAAATTATTGAAGCAATAACAAATCAATTAAAAACTTTAGATTATTGTCAACCTTTCCAACAAGGTTTTGGTGGATCATTTGAATTAGCAACTAGAATTTCAAAACATACTCCAGGAAACTTGAATAGAATGTTTTATACTATTTGTGGTTCAACTGCTGTTGAAACTGCAATTAAAATTGCAATCGCTTATCACAGGGCAAGAGGAGATAGTCAAAGATTTAGATTTGTTGGTAGAGAAAGAGGTTACCATGGAATGAATATTGGCGCGACTTCTGTTGGAGGTATGGTTAATAATGTTAAAACTTTTGCAAGTGTTTTAATGCCAGGTGTTGTTCATATGAGACATACACACTTACCAGAACATAAGTTTGTAAGTGGTCAACCAGAAACAGGTGTTGAGTTAGCAGAAGATTTAGAAAGAATTTGTATGAACTTTGGAGCTGAAAATATAGCAGCTTGTATTGTTGAACCTATTGCAGGATCAACAGGTACATTAGTTCCACCAAAAGGATACTTACAAAGGTTAAGAGAAATTTGTGACAAACACGGAATACTTTTAATTTTTGATGAAGTAATCACTGGTTGGGGAAGAACTGGATCTCCATTTGCATCACAAGAGTATGGAGTCACTCCAGACATGATGACAATGGCAAAAGCTACTACAAACGGAATAAGTCCAATGGGAGTTGTTGCATGTAAAGAAGATATTTATGATGCCATTGCAGAAAATGCTCCTAAAGGAACAATTGAATTATTCCATGGATATACTTATTCAGGAATTCCAATTTCTGTAGCTGCTGGATTAGCTGTGCAAGATATCATTGAAAAAGATGATATTTTTAACAGAGCTAAAAATTTAGCACCTTATTTCCAAGAAGGTTTAATGTCTCTAAAAGATATTGATGTTGTTGATAACATCAGAGGATATGGAATGATGGGTGGAATAGATATTGTAATGGATAAAAAACCAGGTGCTGCTGGATTTACTTGTTTTAAACATTGTTATGAAGCTGGAGTAAATTTCAAAGCTACAGGTGATTGTTTAATCATTGCACCAATGTTTATTTGTGAAAAAAAACATATTGATGAGATTATTGAAAAACTTCGAACTGGAATAACAAATTACGCAAAAAGCAAAAAGAATTAATTTTCGTTTATGAAAATTGGAGTTCCTAAAGAAATAAAACCTCAGGAAAATAGAATTGGTTTAACACCAGATAGTGTTAAAACTTTAGTTTCAGAAGGACATGAAGTTTTAGTTGAAAACAATGGTGGGTTTGAAGCGGGTTTTGAGAATGATCAATATTTAAAAGCTGGGGCTAAAATTGCTAATACAGCAGCTGATATTTTTAATGATGCAGAAATAATTGTTAAAGTTAAAGAACCTCAAAAAGTAGAAGTAGATATGATAAGAGAAAATCAAATTGTATATACCTATCTCCATTTAGCTGCTGCAAAAGAATTAACCGAAGGATTAATAAAATCTAAAAGTATTAATATCGCATACGAAACAGTTACTGATGATAATGGAAGACTGCCTTTACTTGCTCCCATGAGTGCTGTTGCGGGAAGAATGTCAGTACAAGCTGGTGCTCATTGTTTGGAGAAAAATCAAAGTGGCAGAGGTTTGCTATTAGGGGGTGCACCAGGTGTAACAGGTGGAACAGTAGTTATATTGGGTGGAGGAGTTGTTGGAGAAAATGCTGCAGTGATTGCAACTGGTATGCAAGCTAAAGTTCATATTGTAGATAAATCAGAGGCTAGATTAAAACAACTTGTTGAAATGTTTGGAGATAAAATTATCCCAGAACAAAGTGATAAAACTGATTTAGATAAATTAGTTGCTGAGGCAGATTTATTAGTTGGTGGAGTATTAATCCCAGGTGCAGAAGCACCAAAATTAATTACCAAAGAAATGATTAAGACTATGAAAAGAGGATCTGTAATTGTTGATGTTGCAATTGACCAAGGAGGATGTGTTGAGACAAGTAAACCAACAACACATGGAGATCCAACATATATAGTTGATGATGTAGTTCATTATTGTGTAGCGAATATGCCAGGTGGTGTTCCTAGAACCTCTACTTTAGCGCTAAATAATGCTACATTACCCTATTTGATAAAACTCGCTAATAAAGGTTATGAAAAAGCATTAAGTGAAGACAAAAACTTTTTAGCAGGTCTTAATATATACAAAGGAGAGGTAACTTATAAAGCCGTTGCCGATGTTTTTGGTTATGAATATTCTAATCCTGAAAAAATATTTAATTAAATCTTTATTTTTTTAAAAAGAAAATTATAAAAAAATTAATGATCAAAAATAAAAAAATTCTTATTGTTGGTGCAGGCGGTTTTATTGGTGGCCATCTAGTAAAAAAATTACTTAAAGATGGAAATAAAATAGTTGCTACAGATATAAAACCTAAAGAATATTGGTTTCAGGATTTTGATGAAGTTAAAAATTTTTACTCTATGGATATGAAAGATATTAGTAATTGTCGAAAAGTAACAAATGATATCGATTATGTTTTTAATATGGCTTGCAATATGGGTGGCATGGGATTTATCGAAAATAATAAAGCAGAATGCATGCAATCAGTTCTTATAAACACCAATCTTTTAATTGCTTGCAAGGAAGATAATGTTAAAAAATATTTTTTTTCATCTAGTGCATGTGCTTACAACAAAACTAAACAACAAGACGTTTTTATAGAAGGATTAAAAGAAGAAGATGCTTATCCAGCAGATCCAGAGGATGGTTATGGATGGGAAAAATTATTTAGCGAGAGAATGTGCAGACATTTTATGGAAGATTATGGAATTGAAGTAAGAGTTGCAAGATACCACAATATATATGGACCTTTTGGAACCTATGATGGAGGAAGAGAAAAAGCACCTGCTGCTTTATGCAGAAAAGTTCTACACGCAAAAAAAAATAATGATAATAAAATACAAGTTTGGGGAGATGGGAAACAAACGAGAACTTTTTTATATATAGATGATTGTATAGAAGGAACTCTTAGATTGTTTGAGTCAGACTATTCTGAACCAGTAAATATTGGAAGTGATGAACAGGTTTCAATAAATCAAATGATTGAAATAATCGAAAAAATATCTGGTATTGAAAAATTAGAGAGAGAATATCAATTAGACAAACCTAAAGGCGTAAGAGGTAGATCTAGTAATAATGACTTAGTAAAAAAAGTTCTTAATTGGAGTTATAAAATAAAATTAAAAGAGGGCCTTAAAAACACTTACGACTGGATAAGTTCTGAGACTGATAAAACTGGTTCAAACTTAAATAGATTTACAAAATCATATTAAATTGAATAAAACTTTCCCAAGTGCTGCAAAAGTTGTTGTAATTGGGGGAGGAGTTGGTGGAACTTCTTGTGCGTACCATCTAGCCAAGTTTGGCTGGAAAGATATAGTTTTGCTTGAGAGAGATCTATTAACATCAGGTACAACTTGGCATGCAGCAGGATTAATAGGTCAATTAGGAGCAACTTCTACAATTACTAAACTAAGAAAATATTCTTTAGATCTTTACAAAGAGCTTGAAAAAACAACAGATTTATCAACTGGTCTTAAACAAAATGGAGCAATAACAGTTGCATCAACAAAGGAAAGGATGCAGGAATTATTAAGACAAGCCACAACTGCACAATTATCAGATGTAGAAGTAGAGGTTTTAAATAAAGAAAGAATAAAAGAATTATATCCAGTTTTAAAAAACGAGGATCTTGTTGGTGGAGTCTATATGCCAAAAGATGGTCAGGCAGATCCAGTAGGTGTTACCAATGTATTAGCTAAAGCTGCCAAAATGCTAGATGTTCAAATATTTGAGAAGTCACCAGTAAAAAAAATTTTAGTAAAAAACAAAAGAATATGTGGCGTTGAAACCTCTCAAGGAAAAATTGATTGTGAATATGTAGTTTTAGCTACAGGTATGTGGTCTCGACAAATTGGAGAAGATGTTGGTGTTAGTATTCCATTATATCCTAATGAGCATTTCTATGTGATTACAGAGCCAATGAGAGATCTTCCTAAAGATTTACCTGTCTTGAGAGATTATAATGCTTGTCTATATTTAAAAGAGGACGCTGGAAAAATGTTAGTTGGAATTTTTGAACCTAACGCAAAACCTGCTTTTAAAGATAGCGGCAGAGTTCCTGATGATTTCTCATTTGGAGAATTTCCTGACGATTTTGATCACTTCGAGCCCTACCTTGAAAAATCTTTTCACAGACTCCCAATGTTAGAAAACGCAGGTATAAGAAAATTTTTTTCAGGACCCGAGTCGTTTACACCTGATACTCAATATTTACTTGGAGAAACGCCAGAAGTTAAAAATCTTTATGCATGTTGTGGTTTTAATAGTATTGGAATAGCAAGTTCTGGAGGAGCAGGAAGAGTAACTGCGGAATGGATGATTAACGGTCATATAAATGAGGATTTATTTTCACTAGATATAAAGAGATTTCAAAAGTTTCATTCATCTAAAAAATTCATAATGGAGAGGGTTACTGAAACCTTAGGGGATTTATATGGTATGCATTGGCCGTATAAACAACACGAAACTTCAAGAAATCAAAAATTATTACCTTATCATGAAGAATTAAAAAAAGCTGGTGCATGTTTTGGAGTAGCTGGAGGGTTTGAAAGACCTATGTGGTATTCTTTAAACGGAGAAGAAGCAAAATATAATTATAATTTTAATTATCAAAATTGGTACCCCTCTGCAAAGTATGAAACAATAAATGCTAGAAAAAATGTTGGACTTTTTGATTTTTCAACTTTTTCTAAATTTGATTTAAAAGGTGAAAAAACTCATAGCGAATTACAAAAAATCTGCACAGCTAATATTAAAAATGAAATTGGAAAAACTACTTATACTCATATGCTAAATGAAGATGGTGGTATTGAAACAGATCTAACGATTATTTGTATAGATAAAAATTATTTTAGAATAGTTAGTTCGGCAGCAACAAGAGAAAGAGACAAACATCATATCCTTAAATATTTATCTGATGATGTTGAGTTTATTGATGTTACAGAAAGTATTTGTTGTCTTGGTTTGTTTGGTCCCAAAAGCAGAGATATGATTCGAAATATTAGCAGCGATGATTTTACTTCTGAAAATTTTAAATTCGGCACAGGTAAAAATATAAATATACATGAGATTAAAGTTTGGGCACAAAGAATATCTTATGTTGGTGAGCTCGGGTTTGAATTATATGTAAATAAAGAAGATGCTTTGCATTTATATAAAATTTTAATTAGTGAAGGTAAAAACTTTGACTTATCTCATTGCGGCATGCATGCAATGGACATAATGAGAATGGAAAGTGGCTTTTTACATTGGGGCCATGATATTTCTCCAGAAGAAAATCAATATCAGGCTGGTCTAAATTTTACTATTAGTTATAAAAAAAATGTTAATTTTATAGGTAAAGATGCCTTGTTAAAAATTAAAGATAAACCTTTAGAAAAAAGAATGATGATGTTTGTATTAAAAGATAGTAAACCTGGTGAACCTTTGTTGTTGCATGAAGAGCCTATTTATTTAGAAGATAAAATCATTGGAAGAACAACTTCAGGAAATTATTCATTCTTCTTTGATAAAAATTTATCATTTGGTTATGTTAATTCAGGAAACACTATAGATACGCTTAAAGATAAAAACTTGTTTATAGAAGTTGAGAAGATCAAATATCCTGTCGAAATTTTATCAAAACCTTTGAATACTAAAGATTTTAGACGAGCTTAGTTTTCTCTATTTTATTGTATTAATACTTGTTACCTGTTTTAATAGAGTGTGAAAAAAATCGATCAAGACACATCACTATTTAATACTGATATTGCTTTAAATAAAGATTTAGAAGTAGAAAAGATTAAAACTACTAATGTAAATATTTTACTGAATAGAGTTCGATTAGATCAAAAAAGAACTTTAAAAAAAAGAATTGTTTTTTCAATTATTTTGGTTGGTTTAGTTAGTTCGTTAGCTATTTATTTTATTATTTAGTTTAGAATTTGATTTAAAAAAGTTTATTGAAACAATAAAGATTTGTATTATAAACCATTTATCAATTAAGGCGGGGTAGCTCAGTTGGTTAGAGCGCGGGACTCATAAAATAAAATTCAACCGTCATTAGTTAAAATTCATTGTAAAATAACAAAAATTTTTTTAATTTTTTATCATTTTTAACCAACCAAGAACCATTTCTGAACCAAATTTATTTATTATTTTTTTTTATAAATTTGATTATAGTTTTTTTATTTTCCTCTTGTGGTTCAAGAGGTTTCTCCCATAGATCTACTAATGACTGCGTTATTGGTCCTGTAGGTCCACCTTTTTCCATTATGGTATCGTACATAGTTTCTAAGATACCTTTTTTATTATTTGATTGATTGTTTTTCATTTTTCTCCTTTAGCGTTGTGTTTAAAGTCCCAGCAAGTAGAGTTAATTTCTAAATCAGGACTAAGAAATTTTACTATATTTACTAAAAATTAAAAAGCACTTAAAATAAATTCATGGAAATTTGGGGATGGATTATTCTAATTTTTTTCACTTTTTATGTTCTAGGAACAATTCATGATTTTATACAAGAAAAGAAAAATTTAAAAGAAAGAACAATAGCCGATCTTGCTGCCGAAAAAAGACTTAAACAAGAAAACAAACAGACTGAATTATTAAATAAAAAAGCCAAACTTTATAACGAAAAGGCTTTAATCCAAAAATTAATAAATAAAGCAAATTTAAGCATTCAAGATACAAAAAAAATTAAAGGAAATAACAAAGCTAGAACTTGGTTCTCTGCACTATATGCAGAAACACAAGCTTTACTTGATGATTACCAGGCTAATTTATTGTTAATTAAAAAAAGACCTTCGGTTAGAGGATCAGAGCAAGTTCAACAAATTAAGAGAGAGAAAAGAGAACTTAATAAAAAATTAAAAGTTTTAGAATACCAATTGAAAACTTATGAACAATATTTTCCAATAATTGAAGATTTTAAAGATTATATATTGGAGGATGATTCTTTTTTAATCCAATCTGATGGTACTGTAGGACAAGAACAAGATTTTGATCCTGCTCAAAAGTATCTTAAGCCAGAGGAATTTAAAAAACTTCCAGTTGATAAAAAAAACCAATTAGCCTTAGATAGATATTTATCTAAAACTCACTCAAAATTAGAAATAGGAAGATTTTATGAAAGATACATTGGTTATCTTTATGAAATGGAAGGCTGGACTGTAAAATTTTTTGGAATAATTGAAGGTTTTGATGACTTAGGAAGAGATTTAATTTGCAGTAAAGGTAACGAAATTCATATTGTTCAAACTAAAAATTGGTCAAAGTTTAAAACAATTAGAGAAAAATATATGTATCAACATTTCGCCACTACGATGCATTATCAATTGACAGAAAAAATTAACAAAAAAACTAAAGTTAAACCTTATTTTTTTGCAACCATTGATTATTCTGACATGGCCAAAAAAGTTGCTAAAGCACTTAAAATTGAGATCAAAACTGAGAAACTAAAAAAAGATTATCCTATGATCAAATGCAATATAAATCCTGGCACTAAAGAAAAAATTTATCATTTACCTTTTGATCAACAGTACGACAAAATAATAATTGGAAATACTTCTGGTGAGTTTTATGCAAAAAGTGTTAACGAAGCAGTTAAGAAAGGATTCAGAAGAGCATTTAGATATAGAGGTCCAGCGTAATTCTTAATAGAGCGCAGGATACACTAAGCAACGCTCTAGAAAATTAATTGATTTTGAAGTTGATTGAATTATAAGACTTGCTAAATTGTTCAGATATTGAGATTTGTTGATGAACCAAATCTGAACCAAAACGTCAAGGCGGGGTAGCTCAGTTGGTTAGAGCGCGGGACTCATAAGCCCGAGGTCAGTGGTTCGATCCCACTTCCCGCTACCAAAAATTATGAAAGATATTTATATAACTTGGGAAGATTATCATAAAAAGATAGAGCAATTAGCTAAAAAAGTTTATGAAGATAATTTAAAATTTAATCAAATTATTTGTATTGCAAAAGGTGGATTAAGAGTAGGAGATGTTTTTAGTAGACTTTTCAACGTCCCCTTAGCCATCTTGTCAGTAGAGTCTTACCATGGTGATAGTGATGATATTAAAAACCAACAAGGACAATTTACTTTTTCAAGAGATTTAGCGAAAACTACTCCAAATTTAGGTTCACATGTTTTGTTGGTTGATGATTTAGCTGACTCTGGAAAAACTTTAATAAAAAGTATTAAATGGTTAGAGCATTTTTATGGATTTTATTTAGATGAAAAAATTAAAACTGCAGTCATATGGCACAAATCTACTTCAAAATTTAAACCTGATTACTCTGTAGATTATTTAAAAGATTCTCCTTGGATACATATGCCTTTTGAGAAATATGAAACTACAAATATAAAAGATTTTAAATTTTAAAATTAATTATTTAATTAAACTATCGTTGAACTGGTTGGACACTCTAACAAATGTTGTGCATTTACTTAATTGTTTAAGTGAAGGGGCACCAACATAAGTGCAGCTACTTCTTACACCACCAAGAATATTTAAAATAGTATCGTTTATTTTACCTCTATATTTTACTCTTACTTTTCTTCCTTCACTACTTCGATAATCTGATAGTCCACCATAGTGTTTTTTATTAGCAACTTCGGAACTAGACCCATAAAACTCTATATATTTTTCTCCATTAACTTTAACTATTTTACCATTTCCTTCATCATGTCCTGCAAGCATGCCTCCAAGCATCACAAAGTCTGCACCACCTCCAAAACCTTTAGCTACATCACCAGGACATGTACATCCACCATCTGCAATTACATGAGCACCAAGTCCATGAGCAGCATCAGCACATTCGATCACTGCACTCAATTGTGGATAACCAACACCAGTTTGAATTCTTGTAGTACAAACACTGCCCGGTCCTATTCCAACTTTAACAATATCTGCTCCACTTAAAACTAATTCTTGAGTCATATCTGCTGTTACAACATTACCTGCGATTATTGTTTTAGTTGGATATTTATCTCTTACTGATTTAATAAAATTGGTAAAATGTTCTGTGTATCCATTCGCAACATCAATACAAATGAATTTAAAAAAACTAAATTCTTTTAATACTTTATCTAAATTTTGAAAATCTTCTTTTTTAATACCAACGCTAAGTGCGATATTAGGATAGATTTTTTTAATATTTTTATTTTGTTTGATTTTTTTAACATCATGTTGTTTTGTTAATGATGTTATCATTCCATATTCATTTAATTTTTCAGCAACACCTAATTCTCCAACACCATCCATGTTTGCTGCCATTATTGGAATACCTGACCATTCATTTTTACTGTATTTGAATCTGTATGTTCTTAGAAGATTTACGTCTTTACGGCTTTTTAAGGTACTTCTTTTGGGCCGAAAAAGTACATCTGAATAATCTAACTTTAGCTCTTCTTCAATTCTCATTGGTAATCAAGTTATTATCATAAAAATTAATTTCAAACATTATATGGCCTGTGGATAAGTTTTTTGCTTTCTAATGCCCTGGAAATTCAATTAAATTCTCAACTTTATAATTATTTTTTACTAAATTATCTGATCCACCTAGATCAAATAGGTTTATTACAAACACAAATCCCGCAACTTTACCTTTCGAAATCTCAACTAATTTTGCAGCTGCTTCAGCTGTACCTCCAGTTGCAATTAAATCGTCTATAATTAGAACTTCATCTTTTTCATTTATAGAGTCTTTATGAATCTCAATCGTTGCGGTTCCATATTCAAGCTCAAAATCTACCGAGTGAACATCCGCAGGCAGCTTATTTTTTTTTCTAAGCATAATAAACGGTTTTTTAAGAACAAAAGAAACAGCAGATGCAAATACAAATCCTCTAGACTCTATAGCTGCAATTTTAGTAAAGCTAAATTTTTTTGATCTTTCAACAATTTGATTAATTGTTTCTGCAAATGCATTTTCATCTTTTATTAATGTAGTTATATCTCTAAATAAAATACCTTTTTTTGGGTAATCAGGTATAGATCTAATATAATCTTTTAAGTTCATAATAATTAAATATAGAAGTATAAATAAATAGATTTTTAATTATGACAACAAATAAATTAGCAATTATAGGTGGTAGTGGTCTTTATGATGTTGAGGAATTTAAAGATAGGGAATTACTTGATTTAGAAACTCCTTGGGGAAAACCATCTGATCAGATTTTAAAAACCAAATATAATGGCAAAGAAGTTTATTTTTTACCAAGACACGGAAGGGGACATTTTGTTTCTCCTTCAAACATAAATTTTAGAGCAAATATAGATGCACTTAAGCAGTTAGGGGTAACAGATATTGTTTCTGTATCAGCTGTTGGTTCTCTTAAAGAAAATTTACCTCCTGGAAAATTTGTAATTATAGATCAATTTATAGATAGAACTTTTGCAAGAAATAAAACTTTTTTTGATGACGAGATTGTTGCTCATGTATCAATGGCACATCCAACTTCTAATGGATTAATGAATGCATGCGAAGAAGCAATAAAAAAATCAAACATAGACTATCAAAGAAATGGAACATATGTAGTTATGGAAGGTCCTCAATTTTCTACATTAGCAGAGTCTAATTTATATAGATCTTGGAAAGCAGATGTAATTGGAATGACAAATATGCCTGAAGCAAAATTGGCAAGAGAGGCAGAAATTAGATATGCATCAGTTTCTATGGTTACAGATTTTGATTGTTGGCACCCTGATCATGAAAACGTTGATGTTCAGCAAGTAATTAAAGTATTATTAGGAAATGCAGAAAAAGCAAAAATTATGATTAAAAATTTGATTGATAATTTTGAAAATCATATTGATCCATATGATCCAACAAACAATTGTTTAGATGTAGCAATAATAACATCTCCAGAAAAAAGAACTAAAAAAACAATTGAGAAACTTAAAACTATTGCTGGAAGAGTATTGTCTAAATGAAGATTGAAGGTAAGGAATATAGAACAATATGGTATGAGGGAAATATTGTTAAAATAATTGATCAAACAAAACTTCCCCATCAATTTATAATTAAAGAACTAAATACAGTAAAAGATGCAATTAATGCTATTAAAATAATGGAGGTAAGAGGAGCACCTCTAATAGGAGGAACAGCAGCTTATGGTATAGCTTTGGCAGTTCAAGAAAGTAATGATAAAAAATTTATTAAAAAAAGTGCAGAAGAATTAATTCAATCCAGGCCTACTGCTATAAATCTTAAATGGGCAGTTGACCGCATGATGAAAAAATTAACAGGAGTTAATAGTGAACAAATTTTAGATATTGCATTAAAAGAAGCTAATGAAATATGTGATGAAGATGAAAAATTCTGTGAAAATATTGGAATTAATGGACTAAAAATAATTGAGGAAATTTACAATAAAAAAAAGGATACTGTAAATATATTAACACATTGCAATGCGGGTTGGTTAGCAACTATTAATTGGGGTACAGCCACATCACCAATTTATCATGCAAAAAAAAAAGGTATACCGGTGCATGTATGGGTAGATGAAACAAGACCAAGAAATCAAGGTGCAAACTTAACTTCATACGAATTAAACGAAGAGGAAATTCCAAATACTATTATTGCTGATAATACAGGAGGTATTTTAATGCAGAGGGGTGAAGTTGATATGTGTATTGTAGGTACTGATAGAACTTTGTCTAATGGAGATGTTTGTAATAAAATTGGAACTTATCTTAAAGCATTAGCTGCTCATGATAATAATGTTCCTTTTTATGTGGCACTTCCAAGCTCAACAATTGATTGGGATATTAAAGATGCAAAAGATATTCCAATAGAGGAGAGAAGTTCAGAGGAATTGTCTCATGTAGAAGGTATTGATGAGAATAATAAAATTAAAAAAGTTTTGATTTATCCAAATAAAAGTAAAGCAATGAATTTAGCATTTGATGTTACACCTGCAAAATATGTTACAGGTTTAATTACTGAAAAAGGAATTTCAGAAGCTTCTTCCGAAGGATTAAAAAAGTTATTTAATTAAATTATCTAAGAGAAGCAGCTATATTTCCACCATCAACGGTTAGTACTGCTCCAGTTGTTTTTTTTGATATAGCTAAATGAAAAAAGGCTTTAGCAACATCTTCTGCTTTTACCTCGTTTAAAAGTAGGTTTCCTCTCATATATTCATCAGTTGAAACCTCTCTCGCCTTAGCTCGAGATTTAATCATTCCATCATTTAAAAGACCGCTTCTAATTCTATCAGCATTAACTCCATTTGATCTAATGCCAAGTGATCCATAATCAACTGCATATTGTTTACATAAACTCAACAAAGCTGTTTTTGGGAGACCATATGGACCAAAATTTTTTCCAGGATTTACTGATTGTTTTGAAATATTAAATAATAAGCATCCTTGAATATTTTGTTTTTTCATTATTTTAATAGTTTCTGAAGCACAATTTTGATGAGAGAAAAAATTATCCTCAAAGCTTTCTCTTAAAATATTATCATCGACTTCAGCAATAGATCCACCAACTGCTGTTCCAGCATTTGATATTAAAATATCAATACCACCATATTGTTCACAAATTTTTTTAAAAGCATTTTGAACGCTATTTTTATTTCTTACATCACAGTGTAAACATAAATCTTTAATTTTACTTTGCATTTCTTTTACTTTTTTAGAATCATAATCAAGTAATACAATTTCTGCCCCATAATTTTTAAATAGTTTATAAGTGGCTGAACCAATTGCACCAAACCCACCAGTTATTACAACAACATTTCCTTGAAGAATTTTTTTAGTTTTTTTGATTTTAGCTTGTTCGAGCGACCAATATTCTACATCAAATAAATCTTTTTCAGGTATAAACTTGTATTTTGTTGTTTCTTCAACTGATGAAATTACTCTAGCATTTGTTTCAGTTAGGTCTCCAGCTATTTTCGAAGCATTTAAACTATCACCCACACTATATAAACCAACGTTTTGCACCAAGATTACCCTAGGAGATGTATCTAACATTGTTTTTTTACCTTTAACTTTTTTTTTATTTGTATTGAAATATTTCACATACTTTTTTCTATAATCTTTAAAACTTTTCTTTGCTATTTTTTTGAAATCTTCAATACTTGAATTTTGTTTTGGTGTGATTACTAATGGAAATGGTTTTACTCTTATAACATGATCTGGAGTAGCAGTTCCAATACCAGAATATCTTTTAACTTCTTTACCATTTATAAAATAGTTTAAGGTTTTGTTTACCCTAAAATTAAGTACAAATTTTTGATCTTTTTTTTCAGTTAATAAACCTCTTAAAATTGGTGCAATTTCATGTGGCTTAAACTTTGTATTATAATTTTTGATTTGTTTTATTTTTTTTCGTTTTAATTTTCTAATAGTTTTTTCTGCTATAGAGACATATTTAATCATTAAGTCATATGATTTTTTAGCATCATTATCAAAAGTAAATATTCCATGGTTTAAAAGTATTAAGCAATTAATATTTGGATTTTTGTTATAAACTTCATTAATTTTTTGAGCCAAACTAAATCCAGGCATTACGTAAGGTACAATACTAACCTTAGTTCCAAAAATTTTTTTACAAAGATCTTTTCCATTTGGTCTATTTGTTACATCCATAATTGCATCAGAATGGGTGTGATCAACAAATTTGAAAGGTAAAAAGGCATGCAAAAAAGTTTCTACAGATGGGTTAGGTGAATTAATATCAATTAAGTTTCTTTTTTGATATGCAACCATATCTTCATCACTTAAATATTTTTTATCTTTAAGAGCTAAAAGTGGATTTAATTTCACCGCGGGTAAACCAGCCGGTTCTATTTCAGCCATATCCCAACCACTTCCTTTTACACAGAGTACCTCGTAATTTTTACCATCAATATCTTTAATTGAGGTTTTTACAGATGTATTTCCACCTCCATGAAGAACAAGTTCACTATTTCTTCCTAATAGTCTTGTTGTATAAACTCTTAAAGCCATATCTTTTGAATGACCAAGTTTTGTATACTTTTTGATGTATTTTTTTGCTTCTAAATTTGACCAATTGTTTTTCACAGTTACAACCTCAGCGAAGTATTATAATAGTTTTTTGTTTGAAAGAAGCAAAAAATTTGATTAGTAAGGTTTCATCAAGGTTATTATGACAAAAGTTGGTGAACACATTACCCTAGATATTATTGGAACTACAAAAGAATATAAGCCTGTTGTATTTGAAAAGGTGATCCATGATATTGCAAAAGCTGCTAAAGTGACAATTCTTAATATTTCAAAATATAAATTTGAACCACAAGGTTTTACAATTTTAGCTTTATTGGCTGAAAGCCACATTAGCTTTCATACTTTTCCAGAAAAGGGGATTATTAGTTTTGATTTTTTTACTTGTGGAAAGGTAAGTCCTTCCGTTGCAATAGATATTATTAAAAAAGAATTCGAACATAAAAGAATAGTAAAAAAAGAGTTTAACAGAGATACAATATCTCTTTATCATGACATTTATAGCTCACCAGGTTTACAAAAATCATATGTAGTAAACGATGTTTTAGAAGATTTTAAATCTAAAGTAGGTCAACATATTGAAATACTAGATTTAGAGCAGTTTGGAAAATCATTATTTATAGATGGAGAAATTCAAGTTGCTTCAACAGATGAACATTTATACAGCTCAACTTTTGTTGGTTCTGGTTTAGATTTAAATAAAAACAATGAAAGGGCTGCTATCATTGGAGGAGGTGACGGTGGTGTAGCAAGAGAATGTATTTCTAAAAAATTTAATTTTATCGATTGGTACGAACTTGATCCAGAAGTGGTTGATGTTTGTAATATGCATCTTGGAGAAATTGGTAAGAAGGCAACAGAAAAAAATTCTGTTAAATGTGTATGGGGAGATGCATTCGAAAGTATTAAATCAGTAGGTGATGACACTTATGATCATATTTTTGTTGATCTTAATGATGATCAATTTTGTATAGATTTGGCTGCTAAAAACATGGATTCATTAGTTAGAATTTTAAAACCAAAAGGAGTTATAACTGCTCAAGTAGGTAGTCAGGACAAAAAACCACATCAGGTTGAAAATTGGTTAAATGTTTTCAACCAAAATTTTGGGAATGCCAAATTATCAAGAGTTTACATACCAAGTTTTGATTGCTCTTGGAATTTTTCTTCATCAATTAATCATTAATTTTTCTTTTTTCTTATTTAAATTTGTGAAATAATTCTCTTCAATTAAAGGAGAAAATAATGAATATATTCAAAAAAACTATTTTAACAGTTCTTGCTTCTTTATTTATCATTGGAAATGTTTCTGCTGAAAAAATAAAAATTGGAACTGAAGGCGCTTACCCTCCATGGAATTCAAAGGATGCATCAGGTAATCTTATTGGTTTTGAGGTAGAGCTTGCTCAAGAACTTTGCAAAATTATGAAGTATGAGTGCACAATTGTTGAACAAGATTGGGACGGTATGATCCCAGCTCTAGTAATGAGAAAGTTTGATGCAATAATGGCTGGAATGTCTATTACGGCTGAAAGACAAAAAACAATTACTTTTTCACAAGGTTATGCTGATGAAGTAGCATCTCTTGCGGTAATGAAAGGTTCAAGCTTAGAGGGTATGGATACACCAGAAGGTATTAACTTATCATTAGGTGGATCTGATGTTAAGAAAGCTCTTAAAACATTAACAGGCGCACTTGCTGGTAAAACAGTATGTACTCAAACAGGAACAATTCACCAAAACTTTTTAGAGTCTGGTGATGTAGGAAGTGTAAATGTTAGAACTTATAAAACTCAAGATGAAGTTAACCTAGATCTAACTTCTGGAAGATGTGATGTTGCTTTAGCTGCAGCAGTAGCATTCACAGATTATGCAGACAAATCAGGTAAACCAGTTGTATTAGTTGGACCAACTTTTTCAGGTGGTGCATTTGGTAATGGTGTAGGTGTTGGTATCAGACAAGCTAGTGATAGTGCGATTGGAAAAAGAGATGCCAAAATCTTAAAAGACTTCAACAAAGCAATTAACAAAGCTAGAAAACAAGGAATTATTAGCAAACTTGCTATTAAGCACTTTGGTTTCGACGCTTCTATGTAATTCATTTCAGATTTGGCGACTATAATATATAGTCGCCAATCTATATGGAACTTCTAGCATTTGGTAAAACAGGTTGGGGTGACGAGTTATTTTACGCAACCTTAATGACAATTGCTGTATCGATTACAGCAATGTTCGTTGGTTTTCTTTTTGCTTTAATTTTTACTCCTTTAAAACTCTCAAAATATAAAACTTTAAATTTAGTTGGTAATTTTTATACAACAGTAATCCGTGGTGTGCCTGAACTATTAGTAATATACCTTTTCTTCTTTGGGGGAAGCGGTGCAATTATGTATGTAGCTTCAATTTTTGGTTATTACGAATACATAGAGATTAACGCCTTTATTACTGGTTCAATCGCTATTGGTATTATTTCTGGTGCTTATTCAACTGAAGTATTTCGGGGAGCAATTCAATCAATAGATAAAGGCCAGTTTGAAGCAGCAAAGGTACTTGGAATAAATAAGTTTGGGCAGTTTTATAAAATAATTTTACCTCAAATGCTGAGGTTAGCTATTCCAAATTTAAGTAATGTTTGGCAAATAACATTAAAGGACACATCTCTTATTTCAGTAACAGGACTAGTAGAAATAATGAGACAATCTTATATTGCGGCAGGATCTACTAGAGATCCATTATTCTTCTATTCATTTGCAGCAGTTTTATATCTGCTGCTTACTTACGTGAGTATGAAATTAATTAACAAACTAGAAGTTAGGTATAGCAGGGGGTATTAATGGATTTTGATTTAATGATTACTAGTTTCCCTAAACTTCTAGGAGCAACAGTAGTTACTTTAAAATTATTATCTGCATCATTATTTTTTGGATTATTCCTAGGTCTTTTCTTTGCAATTTTAAGATTAAATAAAAATATATTTATCAATAAATTTGCTTATGGATATTCATACATATTTAGAGGAACACCATTATTGGTCCAGATTTTCATAATTTATTTTGGCTTAGGACAAATCGAATATTTAAGGACAACTTTTCTATGGGTAATTCTAAAAGAACCTTATTGGTGCGCAATAATAGCATTTACTTTAAATACTGGAGCATATACTTCTGAAATTTTAAGATCAGCATTTCAAACAATAAAACCAGGCATTATTGAAGCTGGAAAAAGTTTAGGAATTTCAAATAAAATTATATTTTATAAAATTCAAATTCCAATTGCGATAAGACAATCACTTCCAGCATATGGAAACGAAATAATATTAATGATGAAAGGCACTTCACTTGCAAGTACAGTTACTCTAATGGATTTAACAGGTGTTGCTAAATATATAATTTCAACAACTTTTAAACCTATAGAGGTATTTATTGTTGCTGGTGGAATTTATTTGTTCATGACTTTTGTCATCCATAATGTGATTAAATATTTAGAGAAAAAGTATAGTTTTCAACAATAGAAATGTTTTTATCTGATAGACAAATTAAAGAGTATCAAAACAATGGTGTGATTATAATTAAGGATGTATTTAAAGATTGGATTGAGCCACTTAGAAAAGGATTTCAAAAAGTTTTACATAATCCAAGTAAGCACGGAAGAGAAAATGTCACTGATGAAAATGGAAGATTTTTTGAAGATTATTGTAATTGGGAAAGAATAGAAGAATTTAAGGATTGTTTATATAATTCACCTGGAGCTCAAATAGTTGCAGAAGCAACTAATTCTAAATCAACTCAAATTTTTCATGAACATATTTTTATAAAGGATCCAGGTACTCAAAAAGAAACACCCTGGCATCAAGATATGCCTTATTATTGTGTTAATGGTAATGATACTGGAAGTTTTTGGATTCCATTAGATGAGGTTGATCATAAAAATAATCTTAAATTAATTTTAGGTTCTCACAAATGGTCAAAGTTAATTAGACCCACAAAATGGTCAAATAACCAATCTTGGTATGATGATGATAGTGCTTTTATGGATTTACCTCCTAAAAAAGAATTTAAAAAAAATATTTTAATTCCGGAACTAAACTTAGGGGATGCTGTTTTGTTTAATTTTAAAACTGTACATGGTTCAACAGGAAACAATTCTTCTAAATCACGAAGAGCATTTTCGATGCGATTTATAGGAGATGATGTAAAATATATTGATAGAGGAGGGCCAACCTCACCTCCATTCGATGGGATAAATTTAAAAACAGGAGATTTGATGAGAGATGATTGGTTTCCTAAAGTTTTTAGTATCTAGTATATTCTTTAATCTCTTTGATAATTGATCCAGTGTGATTATTCATTTCCAATTTAATTTTTGCTCGATCATCATTTAAAAAATGAACATCTCTTGATAATTTTATAAATTTATCGCCAAAGTCTTTATTTTTTTCACAATCTCTTTTGTCATCTTCTATAACCCACAACTTGGCATTAATTTCTTTTAAATTTTGGAATAATTTATTTAGTTTATCGTCAGATTTTACATTTTTTTCTAATTGATCTTTGAGAATCGAATGTTCATTCGATATGAATTTTAGTTTTTCAGGGTCTTTAATTTTTTCTTTTTTAATTTCTAGGATTGAAATTTTGTCTAAAAGCTCCCCTACAGATACTTCTACTATAATTTTATTCATTAAATTTTATACTATGTTAAATTGTTAAAAATATGTCTAATATTTTAATCATTAAACATGGATCTTTGGGTGATATAGCTCAAGCTTGTGGTGCAATTCAAGATATTTCTGAGAATCATAAAGGAGATGAAATTTATTTGCTAACAACTAAACCATATTTTGATTTATTTAAAAAAAATCCACATATTTCTGATGTTATTTTAGATAAGCGATTATCAAGACTAAACCTGATTTATTTATATTCATTAATGAAAAATATAAAAAAATATAATTTTTCTAAAGTTTACGATCTACAGAATTCAAGTAGAACAGCCTTTTATAAAAAAATTTTATTTCCAAAAGCAACAAAAGATATTTGGTCTTCTTCAGAAACCACTTTGCCTGAAGGTACTACTAAAGAAGATTTTGATAAAGACTCTGTTCTATCTAGATTTGATTATCAATTAAAAAGTTCAGGCATAAATACAAATCATACTTTGAAACCTGATTTTTCATGGAGCACAACAGACATATCTCAAATAAAAAATCACCATCAATTAGATAAATATATTCTCCTTTTTCCTTTTTGTTCTCCTCATTTAACTGCAAAGAAATGGCCTTATTATAATGAGTTAATTGCTATGATTAATGAAAAGTTAGATAACAAATTTAAAGTAGTAATTGCACCTGGACCGAGTGAAATTAAAGAAGCATCAAATATTAATGCACTTTGCCTTTTAGATAATGGTAAAGCCTTAGATGTTTCTCAGTTAGCAACATTAATAAAAGATAGTTCATTTGTAATTGCAAATGATACTGGACCAGCACATATTACAGCTCATTTAGGTTCAAAAGGAATCGCTTTATTTGGATCTCACACAACTCCTTTTAAAGTAAGTATCGAAAGAGAAAATTTTAAAGCAATACAAACTCCAGAATTATCTAAACTCTCAGCAGAAAAAGTTTTTGAAAGACTTTCTGAAATTATTTCTTAATTTTTTCTAATACTCTTAAAAATACTGGAACAGTGAAAAGTATGAAAAGTAATCTTATTATATGGTGAAAAGCAACAAAATCTGGGTCTAAATCAAAAGCAATTGCTATAACTGCCACTTCATAAATTCCACCAGGACTAAAAGATAAAATTAGAGTTAAAATATTTGTCTCAACAAAGAATGTTGCAACATAGGCTGCAACCAAACCTAATATTACCAAAATAGTAGTAGCGACAATACTATGAAGAGAATTATTAGCTATCTCTTTAACAGTTTTTTCAGCAAATCTACAACCAACTGAAGAACCAAGAATTAGCAGACAAAAATTTACTGTTTCATCTGGTAATTTATATGAGGCTATATCTGTAATTTGTAACAAACCACTTGCAAATAATGTTCCAGATAGTAAAGCTGCAGGTATTCTAATTTTATCAAAAACAATTATAAAAAACAAAGAAGCAAAAATAAGTAAAATTAAATTGAAATGATTTTGAGCTAAATAATTGAGGTCATCATTTAACAAAACACTGTTGTCAGTATTATTAACTATAATAAATGGAATGACAGTTATTATGATTATTAATCTAATTAAGTGAGAAGTTGCAACTTGAGATAAATCTGTTTTTTCATTTTCTGCCAAAATCATTAAAGGACCAAGTGCACCAGGTGCTGCTGAAAATATTGAAGCTTTTTCTCCATAACTTGCAAATTTTTGGAGGTATTTAGCGACAACTAAAATACAAATTATTATGTAGATTAACATAATTAATGAAGTCCAAATCCAATCAAGCATTTGATTAAATAGATTTTGATCTATGTAATTTCCAATATGCAAACCTAAAATTATCAAGATAAAGCTTAATACAATTTTAGGCATCAGGATTTTTAGACCTGATAAAGCAGCAATTGATGTGACAATCATAGGTCCTAAAAACCAAGCAAGAGGAATATTAAAATAGTCAGCAATAATTGCGCTAGGAAAAGAAATTGTCAGAACAGAAATAAATTTAATTGAAAATACTTGTTTAGCATTTTCAAGATAAGATTTGATTTGATGTTTAATCATTCATTAAGCTTCTATCATCTACTATGTAAAAGATAATAGAAAATGTATTAGTCAATAAAGTGAAAATTTAATTTTTAAAATTAATAAATTTCTAAGTTTTATTAATATTTTTTTTGAGAAAATACTTTCAATTAAAAGTTGTGTTACTTAATTAGAGGTTGAATAAAGATTAAGACTATAATTAACTTACATTTTTAAATTAGAGAGGGATAAATAATGAAAAACTTAAAAAAAATAGTTTCAGTATTATTCTCAGCAATCCTATTATTCTCAGCAACAACTACAAGCTCAGTAGCAATTGACAAATTGCACTTTGTAATTGGTGGTGGTGCTGGTGGTGGTTGGGATGGAACTGCTAGAGGTACTGGAGAGGCTTTAACAAAAGCTGGTATGTTAAAAAGTGCATCATTTGAAAATATGTCAGGTGGTGGTGGTGGTAAAGCACTTGCTTACATGATTAATACTAAACCTGCTAACACAGTTTTAGTTCAATCTACACCATTAGTACTAAGATCAATTACTAGACACGAAGGTTATGTAAAAGGTAGCGGAACTTTGTCTTATAAAGATGTTGTGCCAATTGCTGGTGTAATTGGTGACTACGGTGCTATTGCAGTTGCAAAAAACTCACCTTACAAAAACTTTAAAGATGTAGTTGATGCATACAAAAAAGATCCAAGCTCAATCAAAATGGCTGGTGGATCAGTAAGAGGAAGTATGGACCATTTAATTGGTGCTTTAGCATTCCAAGCTGCTGGTGCAGATCCAAATGCTGTTGCATATATTCCTTATGATGCTGGTGGAAAAGCTTTAGCTGGACTTTTATCTGGAGAAACTCAAATCATTTCAACTGGTTTAGGTGAATTAATGGGTGCAAGAGACCAAGTGAGAATTATTGGTATTACTGCTCCTTCAAGAGTTTCGGATGCACCAGATGCACCAACTCTTAAAGAACAAGGGTATGATGTACAATTCGTTAACTGGAGAGGTTTCTTTGGCCCTCCAGGTATGAGCAATGCTGATAAAGCAGCAATTGCTAAAATGCTAGGCGATGTACAAAAAACTCCTGAATGGGAAACAGTAAGAGCAAGAAATGCTTGGGTTAATATTTATAACCCAGAAGGTAAGTTTGTATCTTTCTTAGAAAAGCAAACTGAAGAAATGACAGCTCTTATGAAAAAATTAGGAGTTATCTAACCTTTGGTTAGAAATTAAAATTAGAGCAGTGAATATAAATACTACAAAAATTATATCACTGCTCTTTTTTGTTTTTTCAGCATTTTATTTATATTTAGCTTATCAAATTCAAGTTTTCACATTCGATGAAAATGCTCCATTTAATGCTAGAACATTTCCAATTTATTTAGGTTATGCAGGTTTATTTTTTTCTGGATTAAAACTCATTTTACCAGACCCAAATACAATTAAAGTAGAGCATAAAAATTTAGAGTACAAAAAAACAGGTATACTTATATTAATCGCTATTATTTACGGAGCTACAATTTTAAAAGTTGGTTATTTTTTAACTACTTCATTATTTTTATTTGCTTCATATTATTTTTTAGGAGAACGAAGGTGGATTTTAATGTTTTTATTATCCTTTCCATTTGTTGCTGCCTTTATGTACTTGCTTCATGGTATTCTTGATATTTATTTAAGAGATCCATTCTTACAATCAATTGGAGTTATGGGATGATTGAAGGAATACTAATTGGATTAACAACAGCACTTACACTTCAAAATATATTAATGGTAATGGTTGGTTGTTTTTTTGGAACAATCATTGGAATGCTTCCTGGTCTTGGTCCAATGACTGCAATTGCTTTAATGATACCTATTACATATGGTTTTGAACCTGCAACTGGGTTAATTTTGATGGCTGGAGTTTATTATGGAGCAGTATTTGGTGGTTCGACTTCTTCAATATTATTAAATGCCCCCGGTGTTCCTGGAACAGTTGCAACTTCATTTGATGGTTATCCAATGGCTCAACAAGGTAAAGCTGGAAAAGCTTTAGCTATTGCAGCATGGAGTTCCTTTGCAGGTGGTACATTATCTGCAATTTATTTGTTATTCATGGCACCAAGCTTATCTAAAGTAAGCTTATCTTTTAGATCTCCTGATTATTTTGCTTTAATGATTTTAGGTTTAACAGCTATTGCTGCATTTTCATCTAAAGGACAATTTTTAAAAGCAATGATGATGGTTGTATTAGGTTTAATGTTAGCTTCAGTTGGTCAAGACAGTTTGTCTGATATTACAAGATATACATTTAACAATATGAACCTGACTGACGGAATTAGCTTCGTACTAGTTGTGATGGCAACTTTTGCAATGAGTGAAGCTTTAACAATTATTTTAAAAAGAAACGATCCAACCAGTGCTGCTAAACAAGTTTCTTTAACTGAATTAGGCTCAATTAAAATTAATAAAGAAGAACGAACCAAAATGTATAAAACAATTCCAAGATCATCTGTAATTGGTTTTTTAATTGGTGTTTTACCTGGAGCTGGTGCTACAATTGCATCTTTTTTAGCTTACGGAATGGAACGAAACGTAGTTAGTGATGAGGAAAAAGAAAAATTTGGTAAAGGAAGTGTAAATGGTTTGTCTGCACCAGAAACTGCAAATAATGCAGCTTGCTCAGGTTCATTCGTGCCAATGCTCACGTTAGGAATTCCCGGAAGTGGAACTACAGCTGTAATGTTAGGGGCTCTTTTGGGTTTTGGTGTTCAGCCTGGTCCTAGACTTTATATGACGAATCCAGAGATTTTTTGGTCAATAATTATGTCTATGTATATTGGAATGGTAATTCTGCTTATATTAAACTTACCACTCATTCCTTATATAGCTAGAATTCTTGCTGTACCTAAAAATTATTTAATTCCTTTAATTTTATTTTTCTCTGTCACTGGAATTTATGTAATGTCATTTAATAATTTTGACATTTATTTAATGATTGGAATTGCAGTAGTTGCAACATTTTTAAGATTATATGATTTCCCTATGCCACCTTTGATATTAGCTTTTGTGCTTGGCGGATTGATGGAAGAAAACTTGAGACGATCTTTATTATTAAGCAATGGTTCGTGGGAATTTTTATGGGACAGAACATTGACTGCATGTATCCTAGCTACTACAATTTTAATTGTAGTTTGGCATATCTACAAAACTTTTAAGAAAAAAAATTAAGATTTAATATCTAGTCGTTTTCTAATAATTTCTTTATCAAGCTTCATTTCACGATAAGACATAATGATAACCCCTATGAATATCACACTTGCACCAATCCAAGTGAAGAGATCGGGTGTTTCACTAAAAACATAATAGCCAATTAAAGAAGCGAAGACTAAACTTAGAAAAGAATATGGTTGTGTCATACTAACATCAACTAACTTATATGCGTGATTAATACAAAGATGCAATAATGTACCCGATAAACCTGAAAAAAATAAATAAATCAAAGTTTGAAAACTAGGTGTTTGCCAATAAAACAATGCAATAATGAAGCTAAAAATTGTCATATACGTATATCCATAAGATAAAATCGTAATCGAACTATCATCTTTTGTAATTGTTTTTGTAATTATAATCACTATTGACCACATAAAAGAGGAGGCTAATGCCATATAAACTCCAGTAGAGATTTCAATTATTCCTGGTCTTAAAATTATTAACATCCCAATAAATCCTAAAATTAGAGCAAAACTTCTGTATATGTAAATTTTTTCTCCAAGAAATAAAACAGCCAAAATAGTTACTATGAAAGGAACAACAAAAGATATTGCTGTAGCTTTTTCAATTGGCATCATTACTAAAGCTGAGAAATATAACAGCATTGAAGGTAAATTTAAAACTGCTCTTAAAAAATGTTTTTTATGATGATTAGTTTTAAAAACTGTAAATTTAGATTTTAACATATAAGGAAAAATAATTAGGAAACCAAATAAAAATCTAAAAAAACCTGCAACATAAACATTCACTTCTTCTTGAGCTAATTTTAAAAAGGTTAACATTAATGTTCCACAAAAAACTGAGATTATAATTAAAAAAATTGCTAATTTATTATTCGAAATCAATTTAGTATCTTTTTGTATTCTTCAATTATTTTTGACCATTGAAATTTATTCACAAATTCTTTCGCATTTTTTCCAAGCTCTAAATATTTTTTATTTTCCAGTAAAGAATTAATAGAGGAATAAATGTCTTCAAGATTATTTCCATCGCATATCAGACCAGTTTTTTCATGATCAATTGCATCTCCAGCTCCACCATCTTTACCACCAATGGATGGAATGCCGTATTGTGCAGCTTCAACATAAGCTATACCAAAACCTTCAACTGATTTTTTATGTATTATAGATGGCATCACAAAGATATTTGATTTTGAAACTAAAGCATTTTTTAAATCATTACTAATATCTTTAAAAAACATAACTTGTGCTTCAAGATCTAGTTCTTTTACCAATTTCTTAATATTTTCTTCTTCTCCTCCATATCCAACACAAATGTAAACAATATCAGGATAAATTTGTTTTAAATTCCTTATAGCCATTACTATTTTTTCATGATTTTTACGTTTATCAAATCTTGAAACTGTAATTAGTCTTGGATTTTTAACTTTAAGTATACTTTCAACTTTATCTAAAGTTTTTTTATTTAATTCTTCAGCAGGATCCACACCTGGATTTATTACAATTACTTTATTTTCATTAACGCCAAGTTCTATTGCTAGATTTTTTGTAAACTGAGAATTTGCTATAACTTTTTCAACATTATTTAAAATACTAACCACTCTTTTATTTTGACTAGAACCTTTGGGATGGTTGATTTCTTTACTATGAATTAAACAGTATTTTTTCTTAGAAGTTTTAATAAGCTCTAAACTTTTCCAATGATCAGCAATAATTCCATCTATTTTATTTTCTTTGATATATTCATTAATTAATTGTGCTTTTCTATATTTTCTAAGTAGTTTAATTCCTCCAACTCTTTCGATCGAAAAAGAGGCTTGCTCATCAAATTCTTTATGACCTTCTATATGATCTGCAAAAACTTTTATCATAAAGTTTTTAGACAGTTCTCTTGAAAGGCCCCACATTAGATTTTGCATACCACCAAGTTCAGGTGGGAATGATCTAGTTACAATTAGATACATTAATCATACTTCCATTTAATACCACAGCCCGCGCTGGGTATTTGATCTTCAGGACCTTTTTCAGTTTCAGCTATTTGTCTCATAGCTGTTAGCAGATCACTTTCTCCGTCTTTAACTGGAATAAACTTTTTAAGTTCTCTGAATCGTCCTCTGTATTGAAGTTCTAGATTTTTATTGTAGCCAAAGAAATCTGGAGTACATACAGCATCATATGCTTTAGCAATTTCTTGAGTTTCATCATGTAAGTAAGGAAAATTGAAATGATTTTCATTTGAAAACTTGATCATGTTATCAAATGAGTCGTCTGGATAATTAACAAAGTCATTTGAGCAGATAGCAACTGAGTTGATACCAATTTTTTTCAATTCACTACAATCTTCAACTAATTCTTTTGTAATAGCTTTTACATATGGACAATGATTGCAAATGAACATTATCAAAGTTCCATTTTCACCTTTGATATCATTTAAAGACAGAATTTTATTATCAGTAGATTTTAATTCAAATGGAATAGCTTTTTGACCAAAATCACATATTGGAGTTTGTATAGGCATAATGTAAAATATATAGATTATGTTTTATGATTTAAAAGATAAAAAACCAAAAAACTCTGGCGAAAATTGGGTAGCTCCTAATGCCACAATAATTGGAGATGTTACTTTAGAAAAAAATACAAGTATTTGGTTTAATGCAGTGCTAAGAGGAGACATTGAAAATATTCATATTGGTGAAGGATCTAATGTACAAGATGGAAGCGTATTACACACAGATCCTGGATGTCCTTTAAAAGTAGGAAAAAATGTTACGGTTGGCCATCTAGTTATGCTTCATGGATGTACGATTGGAGATAATAGTTTAATTGGTATTGGAGCTGTTATCTTAAATAAAGCTAATATTGGTAAAAATTGTATCATAGGTGCAAAAGCTTTAATAACTGAAAATAAAGTCATACCAGATAATTCATTAGTTGTTGGTTCTCCAGGTAAAGTTATTAGAGAAGTTTCAGAGGAAGAAAAAAAAGCAGTGTTTGAAAACACAAAACATTATCAAGATAATTGGAAAAAATATTCGAAATCAATTTTTTAAAGGAGATAAATGCCAGCAGGCTACGTAATAGCTCAATTAAAAGTAACTAATCCTGAAAATTATAAAGAGTATGTTGAAAAGGTTACGCCACTCGTAAAAAAATTTGGTGGAGAATTTTTAGTAAGAGCTGGTGAATTTCAAATTTTTGATGGCGAAACAAATTTTCCTAGAATTATTATTCTTAAATTCCCTACATATGAAAAAGCATTAGAATGGTACAATTCTGAAGAATACAAACCAATAAAACAAATAAGATTAGATAATTCCGAAGGTACAAATATAATCATTAAAGGTATTTGAAATTATAATTTATTTACTTAATTAATAGATCGTTCACCGAATAAATGATCAATCCAATTATTGCTATAAATAAAATTAAGAAAGATAATTGTCCATTTAACTTAGATTTAATTTTGGTTTTACCCTCTTTAAATTTTTTAAAATGAATACTCCCAAATCTCATTACAGCTAATCCTAAAATTATAAGAAATGCTGTAAATATATATCCAGTAACCATCTATGGAACTAACCAGGTATCTTTATTATTTTCCAAATTAAACTTAGCCCTTCGATGTCCTTTAGCTGCCAAATAAAGCCATTCTATTGATTTAATCTTGCACTGAATGACAGTAAAGTTTTTGTAACCTTCCTCACTTTGTTCTTTAGTGTAATCAAAATTATCTAATTCTGGTTTTAGTCCTGAGGTTGGTAAATCTGACTCAGTTCCAGGACCATTATCTACTAAATAACATTTTCTACTAATATGTTGGGTTTTAGACCAAGATTCTTTTGTTATATCATTATTGTGATTAATCGTGCATTCAACTTTTAATCTTACCTGTATTTTTTCATCTTTATCATAAAACAACATTGCAGCGTTTTTATTCACTTTCAATTTTTCAATTTTATCTGACCTAATATCGCTATGATATTGTACTAAATTATTTGATTGATCAGACTTTCTAAGAACAACAATTCTTCCATCAAAGTCTGATTGATCACCACAAATGAATACCGGTATTCTAAAAGGAGAACCTCTGTCTTTCACAGCATTATCCAGCATTGACCAAATTTTCTTTTTGATCTCTGCAAAGTCCTCGTAATAAGGAACTGTATCCGTCACAAATATTATTTTTTCTTTTTTAATCGAGCAATCAAACCTGAGCTATCCCATCGGTTTCCACCCATTTCTTGAACCTCAGCATAATAACCATCAATAATTTCTGTTATAGGCACAGGTGAACCATTTTTTTTTGCTTCCTCGATAGCAATTTTTAAATCTTTTCTCATCCAATCAATAGCAAAACCATAATCAAACTTATCATCAGTCATAGTTCGGTATCTATTTTCCATTTGCCAAGACTGTGCTGCACCTTTAGATATGGTTTCCATAACTTTATCCATATCTAAACCGGCGTTAATTCCAAAATTGATTGCTTCAGATAAACCTTGGACTGTTCCAGCAATACACATTTGGTTCATCATCTTTGTTAACTGACCACTTCCACATGGACCAATTAATTTTACTTTTTTACTATAACAATCAATTACAGGCTCAGCCTTTTTAAACACTTCTTGATCACCACCAACCATTACAGTTAGTATTCCACCTTCAGCGCCAGCTTGACCTCCTGAAATAGGGGCATCTAAAAAACTAAACCCTTTATCATTTGCTTTTTTATTTAATTCTCTTGATACTTCTGCAGATACAGTTGAGTTATCAATAAAAATAGACCCAGCTTTTGCTGTGTTAAATAATCCATTTTCTCCAGTTGCTACTTCTCTTAAATCATCATCATTACCAACACATGTGAAAATGAAATCAGCACCATCTGCAGCCTCCGCAGGTGTATTGGCCATTTTACCTTTATATTCACCAATCCATTTTTCAGCTTTAGATTTAGTTCTATTAAAAACAGTTACATTGTGTCCGGCTTTTGATATATATCCAGCCATTGGGTAGCCCATAACCCCAAGACCTATGAAAGCAACATTACAAGTCATAATTTTTTTCTATGTTTAAAAGTTTAAGTTTAAAAGTAATTGTATTTGGATTTATCTTTACATTTTTTTCCAGTTTTGGACAGAGTTTTTTTCTTGGTTTATTTAATTCTAGTATTAGAGATGCCTTATCAATTACACATGGACAATTTGGCTCAATTTATGCATCAGCAACTTTATTGAGTAGTATTGTTCTAGTTTGGATTGGGAAAAAAATTGATGATGTAAATATCTTAAAGTTTGCTTCTTATGTTATAATTTTTTTATCTGCCTCCTGTTTTATATTTTCAAAAATTTCATCAGTTATTTTTTTATTTATAGGAATTTTTTTGATGCGTTTAGCTGGACAAGGATTATCAAGTCATACAGCTACAACAACCATATCTCGTTTTTTTGAAAAAAATAGAGGTAGGGCTTTAAGTACAGGTTGGTTAGGATTGTCATTGGCTGAATTTATAATGCCAGTTTTAATTGTTTTTTTATTAACTTTTATAGAATGGAGAGATATTTGGGTTTCAATTTCTATTTTAGTTATACTTGTTCTACCTGTTGCAACTTTTCTTTTAGTTAAAGATGTTAAGCTTGATACGAGAGAAGAATCTAAAATAGATGAGAATAATAAAGAAATTAAACAATGGAAAAGAATAGAAGTTTTAAAAGATTATAGATTTTACATCATGTGTATGACGATGTTAGCAATGCCATGGATTGCAACAGGATCTTTTGTTTATCAATCTTTTATATCTTCTTCTAAAGAGTGGGGACCCTATGTGATTGCACAATCATTTATGGCTTACTCTATTTTATCTGTGATTACTCTGTTTATATCTGGTTTTTTAATTGATAAATTCTCAAGTAGAAAATTATTAATCTACATGAATATCCCACTTCTTTTTGGCACTATAGTTCTTTACTATTTTAATGCACCGATTTCTTCTTTTGTATTTTTTGGTTTAGTTGGGGTCACCAATGGTTTGGCAAATGTACTTGGTTCCTCAACTTGGGCTGAGATTTATGGTGTTAAATATATTGGGTCTATAAAAGCCTTAACAACTGCATTGATGGTATTTTCAACAGCATTTGGTACAGCTCTATTTGGCTTTCTAATTGATATTGGTTTTTCAATTGAAGACATAGCCGTTGTTTCAGGAACTTATATCTTTGGCTCAATTATTCTTCTTTATTTGGTTAAAAATAAGTTAAATCCTCATTATTTATAAAAATAGCCCTTGATTTTTAAAGACTCACTGTGTAGATACTCCGCATGGCTAGAGTTACCGTAGAAGATTGTATTGATAAAGTAGAGAGCCCATATGAATTAGTACTTGTTGCTAAAGAAAGAGCTACTCAACTTAATGCAGGAATAGAACCAACAATTGATAGAGATAACGATAAAAATACGGTTATTTCATTAAGAGAAATTGCCGATGAAAAAATTAAAGTTTCAGATTTAACTGATAGCGCCGTTTACAAACTTAGAAAACATGTTGAGCAAGTTGACGATACTGCTGAGGATGATGAAGAAATAGGTGATGATTTTGAAAATCTATATAAAGGTGAAATTTCAAAAAGTGGTACTCCAATTTTACCATCTAAAAGAGCAAGAAAAACTCCAGAAAAAATCCAAGTTACAAAAGAAGATTTGGCTGATCTATCTGAAACAGCTACAGCAGAAGTTGATAATTCCGTAGGCGAAGAAACGATGAATGAGCAAGGAGAGGTTTCTTTAGATGAAGTATCAGAATCAGAAAATCAAGAAGCAGACGTATCTTCAGACGACACTGAAGCTTCAAACTCTTAAAAAAATAATATAAAGTTATATCATGAATAGGAAAGTATCAGTTGCTCCTATGATGGATTGCACAGATCGTCATGAACGATTTTTTCTAAGATTAATATCTAAAAACACTCTTCTTTACACTGAAATGGTGGTTGATGAAGCCATAAATAGAGGAGATAAAAAAAAGTTATTGGAGTTTAATATCAATGAGAAACCTGTAGCACTTCAATTAGGAGGTTCTTCTCCAAAACTTTTAGCTGAAGCCACTAAAGTAGGTGAAGATTTTGGTTATGATGAAATTAATCTGAACTTGGGTTGTCCTAGTAAAAAAGTTGAAAAAAATAGATTTGGCGCTTGTTTAATGAAAGAGCCAAATTTAGTGGCAGATTGTTTAAGTAAAATGCAATCAGTTACAAAACTACCAGTAACTATAAAAACAAGAATTGGTTACGATGATGTGGAAGATTATGAAAATTTACATAGTTTTATTTCTACTTTAAAAGCAACTGGGGTTAAAACTTTTATCATACATGCAAGAAAAGCAATGTTAGGTAAATTTACACCTAAGCAAAATTTAAACATTCCCCCTTTAAAATATGAATATGTTTATAAATTAAAAAAAGATTTTCCTAATGAAGAGATTATTATCAATGGTGGAATAACTTCAGTAGATGAAATAAAACCTCATTTAGAAAAAACAGATGGTGTAATGATAGGAAGAGCTGCGTATCATACCCCTTATTTATTAGCAGATATTGAAAGAGAAATATTTAATAATGACGATGTTCTAAGTAGACAAGATGTAATTGAACAACTCATTCCTTATGTTAAAGAAGAATTAAAAAAAGGAACAAGATTAAATCAAATCATGAGACATACTCTTGGTTTATTTCATGGTCAAACAGGTGCAAGTTATTGGAAAAGATATTTAAGTGAAAACATGTGTGTAAGAGATGCTGATATAAAAAAGATTGATCACATCATGGATAAAATTAAATACAATAATGTAGATACTAGTGTAGGGCAGTCTGCTTAATTCAATATTAACAAACGAATACAGTTATATTATTCTATTAATGGCCTTAACAGCTATACCAGTTGGTTTTGTTGCTGGATTATTTGGTATTGGCGGAGGGTTAATAACTGTTCCTTTTTTATATTTTATTTTTGGTTCTTTAGAAATTGATCCTCAATATGTTATGCACCTTGCTGTTGGAACTTCTTTTGCAATTATAATACCAACTTCTACAGTTTCAGTTTTAACACATCACAAATTTAAAGCTGTTGATTTCGATATTGTTAAGAATTACGGTCTTTTTGTCGTAATAGGAGTTATTGTTGGTACTGCTTTTGCAGCTTCTTTAAAAACTAAATCTTTAGTTTTATTTTTTTCTGTAATTATTTTATTTTTAGGAATTTATTTACTTTTAATAAAAGAAAAGGAGCAAAACATAATTATTAAAATGAAATTACATTTGAAAGTAATTCTTGGTTTTCTTGTAGGGTTTATATCTGCTCCTATGGGTATAGGAGGAGCTGTAATGAATGTACCAATCCTTAAGTTTTTTGGTTATTCAATAAATAAAGCTATAGGAAGTGCAGCAGCAATAGGTTTTCTAATTGCTCTATTTGGAGCAATAGGTTTTTTAATTTCAGGAAGTTTTTTAAATTCTAGTCTTCCACTAAGTATTGGTTTTATAAACATACCAGCCTTTCTAATTTTCATACCAATCACAACTTTCATGGCTCGAATAGGAGCTAAAACAGTTCACAGTATTGATAAAAATAAAATTAGTAAGTTTTTTGGAATTTTTCTTTTAGTGGTTTCGATTAAATTTTTTTATGAATACTTGAAATTATAACAAGCAAAAAAAAGAGGTGACTTCAGTCTCCCTCCATCACCTCACAAATTCAAACTAAATGATTCTTTAAATATTTATGAACACTTAATAGTTGAAAATGCAATTTATCAACTAATTTAAATTCAAACAATCTTAAGTTGTATTTAGTCTGAGAAAAAACTCAATTTAGCCACACATAATATTTAGTGTTATTATTCTAATTGATACTTTTAAAAATGGTTTCAATAAAAGACATTAATAAAAATATTAAAAAGAATTTATTTGATCCAATAGATAAAACTAAAGATAAGTTTTCCTCGCTATTAAAAGATTTTAAAAAAAACAAAGTTAAAAAAGATTTAGCATTACAAAAACAACTAGAGAAAGAGAAGAAAAGAGAATTAATTTTAGAAAAAAAATTAGCAAAAAAAGCTAAACAAGACGAACTTAAAGAAGAAAGAAAGAAACTTCTTTTTCAAAAAAAATTAATCATTGAAAATGAAAAGCAAGAAAAAAAGAATGAAGAGAAAAGACAAAAAATAGAAGCTCAAAGAATTAAAATAGAACAGAAAAAAATTAAAGACGAAGAAACTAGAAAACTTAGAGAGGAAGCCAGAAAGCTTAAAGAAGAAGATTTAAGGCTAAAAATGTTAGAGAGACAAAGAATTAGAGAAGAAAATATAAAAATTAAAGAGGAACAATTAAAAAATAAAGAAATTGAAGCTCAAAAGAGAAGAGATGAAAAAGAAAAAGAAAGACAAGAAAAAATAAGATTAAAAGAAATTGAAAGGAAAAATAGACTTGAGGAAGAGCAAAGATTAAGAGAGGCAGCTAGGAAGCTTAAATATGAGCAAGAAAAACTTAAAGAAATGGAACAAAGATTAAGAGATCTAGAAACTGAAAGACAGCAGGAAATTCAAAGACAAATTTTAAAAGAAGAGGCTGAGCAAAGAGCAAAAGAAGAGGAATTAAGAAATAAAGAAAAAGAACTTAAAGAAGCTGAACGTGAGAGAATAAATAAAGAAAATGAAAGACGTCAAAGAGAAAGAGAATTGAAAATAGAGGAGGAAAGACAAAAAAGAATTGATGAAGAAAACGAGAGAATTAGATTAGCTGAAATTGCTCAAAAAGAGAGAGAAGATGAGGAAAATAGGCGAATGAAAGAATGGGAGAAAAAATTTGATGAAGAACAACGACTTAAAGAGGAGGAATTGGTTAGAAAGTTTTATAGCGACGAAACTCCTGAACAAGAAAATAATCAGGATGGCGATAATTTAGAAACTAAAACTGATAACGAAAACTTAGAAAATAAAAACGATGAAGATAATTTAAAGAATTAAATTTTCTGATCATATTCACCGACCTTACCTGTTTTTTGTAACAAATCGTCAATAAAATCAAAGATTTTTTTCTTTCTTTCATCTGATGTTGGGCTTTCAGTAACAATAACCAAAGATGGTTTGTTTGAAGATGCTCTTATAAGTCCCCAAGAACCATCTTCAAATGAAAACCTAACTCCGTTAACAGTTAAAATATCATTAATAACTTGGCCATCTATTTCAGTTTTGTTTTCTTTTAAATTTTTAATTTGTTTAACTAGTTCTTCAACAACAATATATTTTTCTTCATCTTTGCAAAAAGGTGCCATTGTTGGTGTTTGAAATGTGTTAGGTAATTCACTAATAATTTCATTCATTTTTTTATTTTGATTATCTAATAAGTGACATACTTGAATTGCTGAGTTAATCCCATCATCATAACCATATCCTAAAGGTTGATTAAAAAAGAAATGACCACTTTTTTCAAAACCTGCTAAAGCTTTTTCAGTGTTCACTTTTCTTTTAATGTGAGAATGACCTGTTTTCCAATAAATTGTTTCACAGTTGTTTTCTAATAAAATTTTATCTTTTGAGTATAAACCTGTTGATTTTACATCTACTATAAATTTTGAATTTTTATGTTTACCTGATAAATTTCTAGCAATTAGAAGACCAATTTTATCTGAAAATATTTCATTACCTTTATCGTCAATAACACCAACCCTATCTCCATCACCATCAAATCCAAAACCTATATCAGCTTTGTTTTCTTTAACTACTTTTGCTATTTCGTGAAGCATTTCTAAATCTTCTGGATTTGGATTGTATTTAGGAAAATTCCAATCTAGGTTACAATCTAACTCTATTACTTCACATCCAATACCTCTTAGGATATCTGGGGCAAAAACACCTGCTGTTCCATTTCCACAAGCCACCACAGCCTTTATTTTTTTCTTAATTTTATTTTTATCAATTAGGTCTTTTTTATAAATTTTATCAAAATTTTTTATTTGTTTTTCATTACCTTCACCTTTTGTAAATTTTTCATTTAAGGTAATTTCTTTTAATTCCTTCATTTCTTCAGGTGCATGAGTTAGTCCTCTTTTGATTCCCATTTTTACACCAGTCCAACCATTTTCATTATGACTTGCTGTAACCATAGCAACTGCATCTGCATCTAAATTAAATTGTGCAAAATAAACCATGGGAGACAATGAAAGACCAATATCCTCTATACTGCATCCCGTAGATATTAATCCTTTTTTGAGAGCAGTTTTTATTTCTTCACTATAGGAACGGTAATCATGACCCACTATGATTCTTGGATTATCTTTTTTGGTATGTATTTTTATCTGTGTTCCAAGCCCTCTTCCAAGATTCTCTATTCCAGATTTATTTATATCTTTCTCATACAACCATCGGGCGTCATATTCTCTAAAACCATAAGGATCTATTTTTATATTCAGGCTCATTGGTTATTTACTTACTGTTTATTATGTTAATTTCTTGAAAAATTTTTTATTTTTTTATTGATTATCATATTGTCGCGTTCTATAAATGTTCTATTGTACAAAAGTTTATATAGTATATTTACAATAAACGCCTACAACATATAGTTGTTTTCGTACAAATAACAAAATATAATTAAAATTTATGAATAAGATTCTTTCTCAAGCCCTCAAAAAAGCTGTCTCTGAATATAGCCCAGAAGTTAAGGAAGTTTCTAAGATAAATAAGCCTGATCTTTTCTCTTTAAACAATGAAACAGAATTATTTCAAAATGACAAAGGCATCATAATTAAAATTGACCGTTCAAAAGATGCAAATCTTACAGACTTTGGTAAAGCAACTTTAAAAGACAGATACTTAGGTTTGAACGAATCTTATCAAGATTTATTTGCAAGAGTAGCAAGCACATATGCAGATGATAATTTGCACGCTCAAAGAATATATAATTACATAAGTAATCTTTGGTTCATGCCAGCAACACCAGTGTTATCAAATGGTGGTACAAAAAGAGGATTGCCTATTTCATGTTTTTTAAATGAAGCATCTGATAGCTTAGGAGGCATTCTTGATTTATGGAGTGAGAATGTTTGGTTGGCAGCTAAGGGTGGAGGAATTGGAAGTTACTGGGGTAACTTAAGATCTATTGGTGAAAAAATAGGAAGAGTTGGAAAAACTTCAGGAATAATTCCTTTCATAAAAGTTATGGACTCTTTAACTATGGCTATCAGTCAAGGATCATTAAGAAGAGGTTCTGCAGCATGTTATCTTCCAATTGATCATCCTGAAATAGAAGAGTTTATTGAAATGAGAAGACCTACTGGTGGTGATCCAAATAGAAAAGCATTAAATTTACATCATGGGGTTTTAGTTTCTGATGCCTTTATGAGAGCTGTAGAAACTGATGAGCAGTGGGCATTGAAAAGTCCAGCAGATGGCAGTGTTCAACAAACTATTTCTGCAAGAAATTTATGGATAAGATTATTAACTGCAAGAATTGAAACTGGTGAACCGTATATAATTTATATTGATACTGTTAACAGACAAATTCCTCAACATCATAAGCTAGCAAACCTAACAGTTAAAACTTCTAACCTATGTAGCGAAATAACTTTACCAACAGGAATTGATAAAGATGGAAGAGATAGAACAGCTGTATGTTGTTTGTCTTCATTAAATTTAGAAAAATATGATGAGTGGAAAGATGATCCAGACATGATTGGTGATGTGATGAGATTTTTAGACAATGTATTATCTGATTTCATTAACAAAGCACCAGATCAATTTAAAGATGCAAAATATTCTGCGGAAAGAGAAAGAAGTGTTGGATTAGGTGTAATGGGCTTTCATTCTTTTTTACAAAAAAATAGAATTCCACTTGAGTCTGTAATGGCAAAATCATGGAATAAAAAAATATTTAAAAATATTCATGAAAAAGTTAATCAAGCTTCTAAAGATTTAGCTGAGGAGAGAGGTGCATGTCCAGATGCAGCTGAGTATGGTTATAAAGAAAGATTTTCTAACAAGACAGCGATTGCTCCAACTGCTTCAATCTCAATTATTTGTGGAGGAGCATCACCAGGAGTAGAACCAATTGCTGCAAACAGTTACACACATAAAACCCTTTCAGGATCTTTCAATGTAAGAAATAGATACTTAGAAGAAATCCTTCAATCTCATGGAAAAAATGACGAAGAGACATGGTCTAGTATTACTACAAATCAAGGTTCTGTTAATCATTTAGATTTCCTAACTGATTTGGAAAAAGATGTATTTAAAACTGCATTTGAGCTGAACCAAAATTGGATAATTGAATTAAGTGGTGACAGAACACCATTTATTTCGCAGGCACAGTCAGTAAATCTATTTTTACCAGCAGATGTTCACAAGAAAGAATTACATAAAATTCATTTTGATGCTTGGAAAAAAGGCTTAAAGAGCCTTTATTACTGTAGATCAAAATCAATTCAAAGAGCTGAGAATGTTAATGACTCAAAATCAACTGATATCTTAGCAAATGTTTACAAAAATAAATCAAACGAAAGTCAAGAACAAGAATACGAGGAGTGTTTATCATGTCAGTAGCAGAAAATATAAATAAAGAAGCGGTTCCACCAAAAAAAAATAATAATGGTTTGTTAGTAGCTAATCCAGTTTATAAACCATTCAGATATCCATGGTGTTATGATGCTTGGTTAACACAACAAAGAATTCACTGGTTGCCAGAAGAAGTTCCTCTTGGTGACGATGTAAGAGACTGGCAAAAAAATCTAAGCCCATCAGAAAAAAATTTATTAACTCAAATTTTTAGATTTTTCACTCAAGCTGACGTTGAAGTAAGTAATTGCTACATAAGACATTACATGAATGTGTTTAAACCAACAGAAGTTTTAATGATGATGTCTTCATTTGCATCTATGGAAACAGTTCACATTGCAGCTTACTCTCATTTATTAGATACAATTGGAATGCCAGAGTCAGAATATTCAGCTTTCATGAAATATAAGGAAATGAAAGATAAGTATGATTACATGCAAGGCTTTGATGTTAAATCTAATCATGACATCGCAAAAACCATAGCCGTGTTCAGTGCATTTACCGAAGGTTTACAATTGTTTGCAAGTTTTGCGATTTTGTTAAATTTCCCAAGACACAATAAAATGAAAGGTATGGGTCAGATCGTTACTTGGTCTGTAAGAGATGAGACTTTGCATTGCAATTCGATGATCAGACTTTTCAAAGATTTTATAAAAGAAAATCCTGAAACATGGAATCCACAATTAAAAAAAGAAATTTATGAAGCTTGCAGAACTATAGTAGAGCATGAAGATGCTTTCATAGATTTAGCATTTCAAATGGGTCCAATGGAAGGATTAACGGCAGATGATGTAAAAAAATATATTCGTTTCATTGCCAATAGAAGATTAAGTCAGTTAGGTTTAGAAGGAATTTATGATATTGAAAAAAATCCTTTAACATGGCTTGACACTATGCTTAACGCAGTTGAGCATATGAACTTCTTTGAAGGACGTGCAACAGAATATTCTAAAGCATCAACGCAAGGTACTTGGGCAGAAGCTTTTAGTTAATAATAAAATTATCTTTGATTTAACTGCATAACTTTTCTATGCTTGCTACCTTTATAACTAGCTAAAGGTCTAATGAGTTTGTTAGCAGCATGCTGTTCCATTATGTGGGCAGACCATCCAGTAATTCTTGAAATTACAAATATTGGGGTAAAAAAATCAGTATCAAAGCCCATTAGATGATAAGTGGGTCCAGTTGGATAATCTACATTAGGGTGAATATTTTTCTCTTTGATCATTACTTTTTCAACAATGTCATAGATTTTTTCAAATTTTTTATCTTTCTTAAGTTTAGCCACTTTACCAAAGTATTTTCGCATAGTTGGAACTCTCGAGTCACCTGATTTATAAACTCTATGACCAAATCCCATCACCACTTCCTTATTTTTAAGCGCATTGTTTATCCATTTTAATGCATTTTCTGGTTTTTTAATATTATTCATCATATGCATCACTTCTTCATTAGCTCCACCATGAAGTGGACCTTTTAAACTTGCAATTGCTCCTGTTATTGCGCCGTGTATGTCAGATAAGCTACTAGTAATTGTTCTTGCTGTAAAAGTTGAAACATTAAAACTATGTTCTGCATATAAAATTAAAGATACATCAAAAGCTTTAACAATTTCTTTTTGTGGAACTTTTCCAAAGCACATATAGAAAAAGTTTTCAGCAAAGGTTAATGTTTTTTTAGGTTTAATTATTTTTTTACCTTTTCTTATTCTATAAAAAGCAGCTAGGGCAGTTGGAGTTTTTGCAAAAATTCTTAGAGCTTTTCTCATATTTGCTTCTGGTGAAGAATCTGTAGTTTCTTTATCCTCTAATCCCATTACACTCACAGCTGTTCTTGCAACATCCATTGGATGAGATTTCTTTGGCATGTGTTTGATTATTTCATATAAATTTTTTGTTAGTTCTCTGTTGTTTCTTTCTTCTTTTTCAAATTGTCTAAGTTGGATAGTATTAGGGAGATCCTTATTAAGAATAAGATATGCAACTTCCTCAAATCTACAATATTCACATAAATCTTGAGCTGCATACCCTCTATAAGTAAGAGAATTTATTTCTGGCATTACTTTTGAAACTTCTGTTTCATCCACAACAATACCTAGTAAACCTTTTTTAATATCATCACTCATTATTCATGTCCTTCCGTACTAAAATTATAAATTTTTTCGTCTAAAGAATTATATTTTTCGTAATCAACCAACTCATAGAGTCTTTTCCTAGTTTGCATCTTATCAATAATATTATTTTGATGTCCATTTGCATAAATGTCTCTTAATCCATCTTCGACATTTTTCATTGCTAATCTTTGTGAGGTTACTGGATAAATAACTATATTATACCCAAAATTTTCTAATTCTTTGTAATTAAACAATTTCGATTTACCAAATTCAGTCATATTAGCTAATAAATAACCAGTTAATTCTTTACGTACTATTTCAAAATCTTTTTCATCTTGAAGAGCCTCTGGGAATATTATTTCAGCACCAGCATCAATATACGCTTTACATCTTTCAATCATTTTATGGAGACCTTCAACACTTTTAGCATCTGAACGAGCGATAATTTTAAAATTTTGATCTTTTTTTGCAGCAACACATTCTTTAATTTTTATAACCATAGCATCAGTTGAGATAAGTTCTTTATTATCAAGATGACCACATCTTTTTCTCTCAATTTGATCCTCTAAATGAACTCCTGTTATTCCAAATTCCTCAAATGTTTCTATTGTTTCTTTGCATGATTTAAATCCTGTATCTATATCAACTATTGTTGGAAGATTAGTTACTCTCGAAATCAGATAAGATCTTGTACTAACATCTTGTAGTGTTGTTAAACCAATATCTGGAAAACCAAGATCGTTAGCCATTACTCCACCGGATACATAAACCGCATCATATCCAATTTCTTCTATCAATTTTGCTGTTAGAGGATTGTATGCGCCTGGAACTCTTAATATTTTATTTGATTTTAATTTTTGATCAAAATCTAATCTTTTTTGACTTGGTTCTTTTTCTACAAAGTGCATTAAAAGATTCCTTTTTTATTATTTTGTTTTAATTTGCTTTTTCTTACTTCAATATTTAATTTATGAAGTTGACCAGATTTTAAATTTCTTAAATTTTGTACTGTAGTTAAAAAACGGTTGCTTTCTTTTTTATCCAAAATACCCTCAGTTAAAGTTAAAAATTTATTTATATAATTTTCTCTCTTAAACGGTCTTGCTCCATATGGATGTGCATCTGCTCTATCTAGTTCCTCTGTTATTTTTTTTCCATTATTAAGTGTTACTAATACTTTAGCACCAAATGCTTTATTTTTTGGATTTGGATCATGATATTTCTTTGTCCATTTTTTATCTTCATATGTTTTAATTGATCTCCAAATTTTAATTGTACTTTTTCTATTTGCCCTAGCTTTAGTATAAGATTTAATATGATGCCAATCTCCGTCTTCCAAGGCAACAGCAAAAATATACATAATAGAATGATCTAATGTTTCTCTACTGGCATTAGGATCCATTTTTTGAGGGTCGTTAGCGCCTGTACCAATAACATAATGTGTGTGGTGGCTTGTGAATATATCAATTTTTTTAATTTGATTTAAATTTGAAATTTTTGTTTTTAGCTTTTTAGCTAGATCTATTAATGCTTGCGATTGGTATTCTGCAGAATATTCTTTTGTATATGTCTCTAAGATAGCTTTCTTACTTTCACCTTTTTTCGGTAATGGGACTTTATATTTAGCTTTTTTGCCATCTAATATTCTTGCTAATACACTATCCTCACCTTCATAGATTGGACTTGGAGCGCCTTCACCTCTCATAGCTCTATCCACAGCTTCGATAGCAAGCTTACCTGCATGTGCTGGAGCATAAGCTTTCCAACTTGAAATTTCTCCTTTTCTTGATTGTCTTGTAGAAATTGTTGTATGTAGTGCCTGCTGAACAGACTGATAAATAGTTTCAGTATTAAGTTTTAACAGTGTTCCTAATCCAGCAGCCACACTAGGTCCTAAATGAGCAATGTGATCAACTTTATGTTTATGTAAACAAATTCCTTTAACTAAATTTACTTGAACTTCATATGCAGTAATTATTCCTCTTAGTAAATCCAATCCACTTTTTTTATTTTGTTGTGCAACACTTATAAGTGGAGGTATGTTATCACCAGGATGACTATAATCTGCAGCTAAAAAAGTGTCATGAAAATCTAATTCTCTAACTGCGGTTCCATTAGACCAAGCTGCCCATTCACAATCAAATTTTAATTTTGAGTTTACACCAAATAAAGTTGCGCCATTTTTTCTAGAGTGTCTTAAAGCCATTTCTCTAGATGAAATTACTGGTTTTCTGTTTAAAGAAGCGATCGCCACAGAAGCATTATCAATAATTCTATTGATAACCATTTCAATAGCATTTTTATCTAGTTTAGCATTATCGCTTGCTATCTCTGCAATTTTCCATGCAAGCTGTTTCTTCTTTGGCAGATTAATTTTTGATGGATATACTTTAACTGTATGTAATAACAAAATAACTCCTTATTTGTGATTTTGTTTTAATAGTTAAAATAAATTAATCAATATTAAAGATATTGAGATACAATTTTTTCAATACCTACAAAGTCTTTTATCAAGTGATTATGATAAATTTCATCAATATTCTTTTCAGTATATCCGTCTTCTAATAAAATCATTGGAATTTCTGCCGCTTTAGCTGCATTTGCATCTGACTCACTATCACCAATCATAATTGATTTATTTTTACTACCATCTAAAATTTCTATGATTGTTGTTATGTGCCTTGGATCAGGTTTGCAATAATCAAAAGTATTATAACCAGCAACATACTCAAAGTAATCATATATCCCAATTTTTTTTAGAAGATCTACCGCAAGATGTTCGGTTTTATTAGTACATACAGCCATTGATATATTTTCATTTTTACACCAATTTAAAAAATCTTTTACACCAGGCATCAAAGTACTTTCATTTAAAATATTATTTCCATAATAGGAAATAAACTCATCTGTCATTTCATTTTTAATTTTCTCATTAATCGAAGTTAATTCTTTTTTAGCCTGGCTCCATATAGATCTACCAATCATTGCCCCAGCTCCTTGACCGACAGCACTTTTGAGTTCATCAAGAGATTTTGTAGGATATCCAAATTTCCTCATAACATGGTTATGAGCAAGCATTAGATCAGGCGCTGTGTCAACCAACGTACCATCTAAATCAAATAAAATTGTAAATTTTTGTTTCATTTTAAAAGTATTTTAAAGAAATAAATTGTGAATTAATCAATATATATACTTAATGTAAATCAATTCTAAATGAAAGTTTTAAATCAAAAAAAACTTAGAGAAAAATTTATTAAGTCAGGTGTAAAGATGATAGGTCCTGAAACTATTTTTTTTTCAAAAGATACAAAGATAGGGAGTAACGTAACTATAGAACCTTATGTTGTTATTGGTTCTAAAGTAAAAATTGGGAATAATGTAATTATAAAATCTTTTTCACATTTAGAATCTTGTAAAATTGAAAATAAAGTTGAGATTGGTCCTTATGCCAGAATAAGACCTAATACAATTTTAAAAGAAGGATCCAAAGTAGGTAATTTTGTAGAGATTAAAAAAAGTACTTTAGGAAATAAATCTAAAGTTAACCATTTGTCTTATGTGGGAGATGCACAAATTGGAAAATCAGTAAATATTGGAGCAGGCACAATTACTTGTAATTATGATGGAGTTAAAAAAAATAAGACAAATATTAAAGACAAAGTATTTATAGGCTCAAACTCTTCTTTAGTTGCTCCAATAACCATAAACAAAAATAGTATTGTTGGAGCTGGATCTGTAATTACAAAGAACGTTAGAACAAAATCTTTAGCATTAACAAGACCGCCACAATTAGAAGTTAAGAATTACAAAAGAAAGAAAAAATAATTTATGTGTGGAATTATTGGAATATCAAGTAACAAACCTGTTTCTGCAAATATAATTAATTCATTAAAAAAATTAGAGTACAGAGGGTATGACTCAGCAGGAATAGCTACACTTTCAGATGGTGAAATCAATGAAGTAAAATCAGAGGGAAGAGTTGATAACTTAGAAAATAATTTTGATTTAAAAAATTTAAGAGGAAATATTGGCATAGGCCATGTAAGATGGGCAACTCATGGAATTCCAAATAGTTTAAATGCTCATCCTCATTCTTCTCATAACGTATCTGTAGTTCATAATGGAATTATTGAAAACTCTACAATATTAAAAAAACATCTAATTAACAAAGGTCATAATTTCAAATCACAGACAGATACAGAAGTAATTGTTCATTTAATAACAGAACATTTAAAGACTTCAGAATTAGAAGAAGCCATCACAAAAACTTTAAAACAACTCCATGGCAGTTTTGCTCTTGGAATTGTTTTTAAAGATATGCCAGACTTAATAGTCGGTGCTAGAAGAGGGTCACCATTAGCTGTTGGTTATGGTCCAAACGAAAACTATCTAGGGTCAGATTCTTATGCTCTAAAATCTATGACAAATAAAATTACTTATCTGGATGATGGTGAATTTTGCATTGTTAAAAAAGATCAAGTTCTTTTTTTCAATGAAGATGGAAAGAAGGTTAATAAAAAAATATTAGAATTATCATCTAATGAAGCAAATTATGACAAAGGTGATTTTAAACATTTCATGGCAAAAGAAATTGAAGAACAACCAACAACAATTAAAACTGGAATTAAAGAATATGTAGATAATGTAAATAAAGACATAAATATTTTTAATTTTCCTTGGAAACTAGAAGAGATTAATTCAATCACATTAATAGGATGTGGAACAGCGTACCACTCTTGCTTAATGGCAAAATATTGGTTTGAGGAACTTACAAATTTAGATGTTAATATAGATATAGCGTCAGAATTTAGATATAGAAAAAATAGATTTAAAAAAGACAGTTTATATATCTTTGTTTCACAATCCGGGGAAACAGCAGATACTTATGCAGCTTTAGATATATGTAACAAAAACAGCATGAAAACGTGTGCTGTTGTTAATGTAATCGAAAGCTCAATAGCAAGAAATTCTAATTTTGTATTACCAATTCATTGTGGTCCTGAAATTGGAGTGGCATCAACAAAAGCATTTCTTGGACAAATACTTGTTTTATATATTTTGGCTTTAAAACTTGGATCAATGAGGAATGAAATTGAAAAAAAAGAATATCAAGAAAAGATTAAAGATTTAAAAGCTTTACCAGACTTAATAGAAAAAACACTGCTCCATGACAATAATATCCAGGCAATATCTTCAACATTTAATGAAGCTAAAGGTTCAATGTTTTTAGGAAGAGGGTATTCTTATCCAATAGCTTTAGAAGGTGCATTAAAACTAAAAGAACTCTCTTATGTTCATGCTGAAGGATATCCAGCAGGGGAAATGAAACACGGACCTTTGGCCTTAATAGAAGAGGGCATGCCAGTTGTTGTTTTGGCCCCAAGAGATAATTATTACAAAAAAACAATTTCTAATATGCAGGAAGTTATTGCTAGAGGAGCGAAGGTATTATTGATAACCAACAAAAGTAAAGATGAAGTTGTGTCAGAAAATATTTGGGAAACTATTGAAGTTGAGAATACAAATGACGACTTACTTCCATTCCTTTTGACTATTCCTCTTCAAAAACTCGCTTATTACTCTGCTCTTAAAAAAGGTTATGACATTGATAAGCCTAGAAATTTGGCTAAATCTGTCACTGTTGAATAAACTTTAAACTCTGCTAAAACACCTCTAGGTTGAATATGAAAAGTTGGAAAAAAAATAGTTGGAGAAAATATCCTGTAAAACATATTCCAGAATATCCAGATAAAAAAGAACTGGATAAAGTTTTGGATAAGATAGGAACATTTCCTCCATTAGTATTTGCTGGAGAAACAAGACATCTTAAAAGTCAGTTAGCTGATGTTGTAGATGCAAAAGCCTTTTTGCTTCAAGGCGGAGATTGTGCTGAAAGTTTTGCAGAATTTAATCCAGATAATATTAGAGATACGTTTAAACTAATGTTGCAAATGTCACTAGTTTTAACTTACTCAGCTTCATTACCAGTAGTAAAAGTTGGAAGAATAGCAGGGCAATTTTCAAAGCCAAGAAGTGCACCGACAGAAATAAAAGATGGAGTAGAGCTGCCAAGTTATTTAGGTGACAACATAAATGCTATGGAATTTACTGAAAAGGCAAGGGTTCCAGATCCTAAAAGATTATTTAAAGCATACTCACAATCAGCTGCAACATTAAACCTTATAAGAGCATTCTGTCATGGTGGTTTTGCAGATCTAAAGAATGTTCATAATTGGAATTTAGGTTTTATTAAAAATTCACCTGAGTTAAAAAGATTTAAAGAGTTAGAGGATAATATTGCAAATGCTTTAGCTTTTATGGATGCTTGTGGAATTAACTCAGATTTTAATAGAAGATTAAAAACTGTTAACTTCTGGACATCACATGAGGCATTATTACTTCCTTTTGAAGAAACAATGACAAGAACAGATTCTACAACGGGAGAGAATCACGATACATCTGCCCACTTTGTTTGGATTGGAGATAGGACAAGACAACTGGACGGAGGTCATGTTGAGTTTTGTAGGGGTATAGAAAATCCAATAGGAATTAAATGTGGACCTACTTTAAAAGCTGATGATTTAATTGATCTTTGCAACAGAATAAATCCTAAAAATGAAAAAGGTAAAATTACACTGATATCAAGATTTGGAGCAGATAATGTTTCAAAATTTTTACCAAAATTAATTAGGGCAATAAAAAAAGAAGGTTTAAATGTAATTTGGTCATGTGATCCTTGTCATGGAAATACAGTAAAAGCTGCTACAGGATTTAAAACAAGACCATTTAACAGTGTATTAAAAGAAGTTAAAAATGTTTTTGCATGTCACCAAAGCGAAGGAAGTTACGCTGGTGGTTTACATATAGAATTAACTGGTCAAAATGTAACAGAGTGTATTGGTGGAGCACAAAAGATATCAGAAAAAGACTTATCATCAAGATATCACACGCATTGTGACCCAAGACTAAATGCAAACCAAGCTCTGGAATTAGCTTTCTTGATTTCAGATGAGATTAAAAAGAATAGCTCTTATTCTAAAAACGCAGATAGAGCGGCATCTTAAGACATTGTAAAATTTTAAATATCTAATACTTTAAAATCATGAATGCTTCAGAAAAAGTAAAATTTATCACTACTTGGATTAAAGATTATGTAAATAATATGCCAAGTAAGGCAGAGTCATTAGTTATAGGAATTTCTGGAGGAATAGATTCGTCAGTTTCTAGCACATTAAGTGCAATGACAGGTTTAAAAACTATTGTTTTATCAATGCCAATCAAACAGAAATCACATCAACATGATTTAAGTTTAAAGCATCAACAGTGGTTAGTTAAAAATTTTAAAAATGTTGAGGCACATACTATCAATTTAGATGAGTTATTTTTGGCTTTTAGTTCCAGTTTATCAAATTTTGATAATGAACATGGAATGGCGAATTCTAGAGCTAGATTAAGAATGACAACGCTTTATCAAGTTGCTGCAGCAAATAAAGGAATAGTAGTTGGAACTGGAAATAAAGTTGAGGATTTTGGTGTTGGGTTTTATACAAAATATGGAGATGGTGGCGTAGATATATCGCCCATAGCAGATTGCAATAAAACTGAAGTTTGGGAGATTGGAAAAGAGCTTGGAATTTTAAAAGAAATTATAGACGCAGCTCCCACAGATGGTTTGTGGGATGATGGAAGAACGGATGAAGGTCAACTTGGACTAAAATATGAAGAATTAGAAGAGGCTATGGATAATCCAAATTCAGCTAATCGAGCTAAATACGAAACAATTAGAAAACAAAATTTGCACAAAATGGAGCCAATTCCAGTGTGTAAAATTCCAAATTAATCAAATAGATTCACAAATCTATTTTTTAAGTATATTCCTAAAATAATGAGTAAAGATATTTTTTTAACAAATAATCTTTCAAATAAAAAAGAGAAATTTGTTCCACTAGATAAAAATAATATAAGAATGTATGTGTGTGGTCCAACAGTTTATGATGATCCCCATATTGGGAATGCGAGACCAATAGTTGTATTTGATATTTTATTTAAAATTTTTAAAAAAAATTATCCCAAAGTTACATATGTTAGAAATATTACAGATGTAGATGATAAAATTATTAAATCTTCAAAAGAAAATAATATTTTGATTTCAGAATTAACCAATAAGGTAACTAAAAGTTTTAGTGAAGATTGTCATTACTTAAATTGTGAAGAACCAACCCATCAACCTAAAGCAACAGAAAATATAGATTTGATGATTGAAATGATTTCTGAATTAATAAAAAAAGGATTTGCATATGAAAATAATAGGCATGTTTATTTTGAGGTTAAAAAATTCAAGGATTATGGTCAACTATCAAATAAAAAATTAGAAGAACTTATTGCTGGATCCAGAGTAGAAGTCAGTGAAAATAAAAAAAATTCAGAAGACTTTGTTTTGTGGAAACCTTCAGAAGATGACGAACCTTCATGGGAATCTCCATGGGGAAAAGGAAGGCCAGGATGGCATCTAGAGTGTTCAGCAATGTCAAAAAAATTTTTAGGAGATGAGTTTGATGTTCATGGAGGTGGTATAGATTTGTTATTTCCTCATCATGAAAATGAAATAGCTCAATCAAGATGTGCAAATGGTACAAAAATATTTGCAAAATTTTGGATGCATAATGCATTCATCACTATGTCTAATGAAAAGATGGCTAAGTCTCAGGGAAATATTTTAAAAATAAAAGATTTTAGAAATAAGATAAGCGGTCAAGTTTTGAGATTAGCTTTATTGAGTGCGCATTATAAACAACCATTAGATTGGAACAATAAACTTCTGGACGACTGTCAAAACACGATAAATAAATGGTACAATTCATATTTAGATATTGAAAATAATTCTAAAGTTTCTGATGAAATTCTTCAGCCACTTTACGATGATTTAAATACACCTGGATACATTGCTAATTTACATCAATTATATGACAAAGCTCAAAAAGGTAATGATGAAGATAAATCTTTATTTGTTTCTGCTTGTAAATTTGTAGGACTATTAAACGAAAGTAAAGAAAATTGGCTTAAATTTAAAATTAGCAAAGCTTTAATTTCTGAAAAAGAAATCTTACAAAAAATTCAGGAAAGAAATAAGGCAAGAGAGAACAAAAATTACGAAGAAGCTGATAAAATTAGAAATGAGCTTTTAGACAAAGGTGTTTTAATAGAAGATAAAGATGGTAAAACGACTTGGAAATTTAAATGAGCAAAGAACAACTTTATATATTTGATACAACACTGCGTGATGGTGCACAAACTCAAGGTGTAGATTTTTCAATTGATGATAAAGAAAAAATCTCATCAGCTTTAGATAAATTGGGTGTTGATTATGTTGAGGGTGGTTGGCCAGGGGCAAATCCAACTGATACTGAGTTTTTCAATAAAGATCATAACTTTAAATCAACAAAATTAACTGCATTTGGTATGACTAAAAAATCTGAACATAGCGCAGAAAATGACCCTATGCTCTCATCCTTAATTAATTCAAAAAGTACTTCTGTTTGCTTGTTTGGAAAATCATGGGATTTTCAAGTGGATGTCGCATTAGGAATAAGTAATGAGCAGAATTTAATGAATATAAGTGAAAGCACAAAACACATTGTTAAATCTGGAAAAGAGTTCATGTTTGATGCTGAACATTTTTTTGATGGATATAAAGCTAATCCAGAATATGCAATGTTATGTTTAAAAGCTGCTTTTGATAATGGTGCTAGATGGATTGTGTTATGTGATACTAACGGTGGTACACTTCCACACGAGGTTACAGAAATTGTATCTAAAGTAAGTAAGCAAATTCCAGGAAAAAATTTAGGAATACATGCTCATAATGATACCGAAAATGCAGTAGCTAATAGTCTTGCAGCAGTTCAAGCAGGTGTCAGACAAGTGCAGGGCACAATCAATGGTTTGGGTGAAAGATGTGGAAATGCTAATTTGATGTCATTAATTCCTTCATTTTTTTTAAAGAAAGATTTTTCAGATAATTTTAATTTAAAAATTAAAAGAGAAAATTTAAAAAACTTAACTCAATGCTCAAGATTATTAGATGAGATATTAAATCGTAAACCAAATAAACATTTACCTTATGTTGGAGCTTCTGCTTTTTCTCACAAGGGTGGAATGCATGTTTCAGCAGTTCAAAAAGATCCCAAAACCTATGAGCATATTAATCCTGAAGAAGTTGGAAATTCTAGAAATATTGTAGTTTCAGACCAATCAGGTCAATCCAATATAATGTCAAGATTGAATTCTATAGGAATTAAAGTTGAGAAAAGCGACCCAAAGATTAAAAAACTTTTAGATGAAGTGAAAGATCGAGAATTTATTGGTTATAGTTACGATGGTGCTGACGCATCCTTTGAGCTGTTAGCTCGAAGATTAATGGGAGAGATACCAAGGTATATTTCTATTAATGAATATGATGTTTCAGTAAAGAAAGATAATGCAGGAGAAATTGTTTCATATGCAAAAGCTCAATTAGAAGTAGATGGAGATAAAATTTTGTGTGAGGGGCAAGGAAATGGACCTGTTAATGCTCTAGATAATGCAATTAGAAAGAATGTTAACAAGCTTGCTAAATATTCAGAATATTTAAAAGATTTAAGACTTGTTGATTACAAAGTTAGAATTTTAAATACTGGTACAGAAGCTGTAACAAGAGTTAGTATTGAAAGTACTGATTCAAAGGGTGTTAACTGGTTTACCATTGGAGTATCACCAAATATCATTGATGCATCTTTCAAAGCTTTAGTAGACAGTCTAGATTATAAGTTATTTAAGGATAAAGCACCCGGTAGTTTGTAAAAAATGAAAATTAAAAAATTTTCAGAAAAACCATCTGATCTTAAAAGTAGAATAGGGACAAAACCAATAGTTTGTTATCCAAATACGAATATTGAAGAAAAAAATTTAAGTATTTTACATTCTGCTAGAGAACACTTAATTAAAAAGGATGAAGTAATAATACCTCCAAGAGACGCAAAAACGTTCGAAGTTAAATTTGGAGAGTTTTTTAGAATTGAAAGTGTAGAGGGACCTCAAGTAGGAGATTTAAATTTATTTAATTTAAATAATTTAGAAGAAAAATTTTACTCAGGTAAAACAAGAGCACTTTATGGTACTCATCTTTCAGTAGGCGATAAAATGTTTAGTAGTTTTCCCTATCTTAGATCTTTAGCAACAATAACTTGGGACACTTTAGATTGGTATGATTATGATAAAGATGGAGGATCGGTTCATGATGTCATTGGCACAAGATGTGATCCTTATACATCAAAACTTTTGAGCGATAATGATTATCACTATTGTTGCCACTCAAATTTAACAAGAGCTTTAGTTAAAGAAAAAAATATTCAATTAGATCGTGCAGAAAAAATAGTTCATGATGTATTAAATGTATTTATGTTAACTGGATTTACTAATGATACTAAACAATACTTTATGAAAGCAAGTCCTGTAAGACCTGGTGATTATTTAGAGTTTTTTGCTGAAACAGATTTGTTAGGTGCCCTCTCTGCTTGTCCAGGGGGTGATTGCGGATCTGAACATTCATCTGATGTAGCAAAATGCTATCCATTAAAAGTTTCTATTTGGTCAGTAGATCATAAATATTTAAATAATATCAAACCATCGGCTATTTCCAATTATAACAGAAATCATGGCATAGATTAATGTCTGTTAATAATATTTCTTTCATTTTACACAAACCTCAACTCTCAGAAAATATTGGAGCCTGTGCAAGGGGAATGAAAAATTTTAATTTTAATAAACTGATTGTTATTGAACCTAAACCAATATTTCCAAATGATAAAATTTTAGCGACCTCAGTAGGAGCAAAAAATATAATTAATAAAGCAAAAAATTTTGAAAATTTAGAAAAACCTTTAAAAAATATTGATATTGTAATTGCAACATCAGCACGATTTAGAAATAAAAATATTAAACATATCCAATTAGAAGATTTAAAAAAAATTAATTATAAAAAGAAAATAGCTTTTTTATTTGGTTCAGAAGCGTCTGGTTTATCAAACAATGAAATAAGCTATGCAAATTATACTCTTCAAATTCCAACTAATCCTGATTTTAAATCATTAAATTTATCTCACAGCTTAATAATAATTGCTCAATATCTATCAAGCATAATTAATTCAAAAACATCTTCTTTTAAGAAATCGAGTAAAGTTAAATCAGCATCTAAAAAAGAGATAGTTGCTATGGCAAATCTTTGCATACAGAATCTTGAAGAGATTAATTTTTTTAAATCAAAAGAGAAGAAACCAATAATGCTTGAAAACTTGAGGAATATTTTTTATAGGATGGAATTATCAACCAAAGAAACACGTATTTTATCAGGTGTATTTGCAAGTTTAGGTAAAAAACGTTGATTGACAAAATGATGAGTAAGTTTATAAAGCCCACTATCAAATGACAAAAAGATTAAACTCTAAACATAAAGTAGACAGAAGATTAAAAGTTAACCTTTGGGGCAGACCCAAAAGTCCTTTTAATACTAGAGCTTATGGACCAGGACAACATGGTCAAACAAAAACATCAAAGCCATCTGATTATGGAATACAGCTTCAGGCTAAACAAAAATTAAAAGCCTATTATGGTAACATTAACGAGAGACAATTTAGAAATATTTACAAAAAAGCAGTAATGCTTAAGGGTGATACTGGTGAAAATTTAATTGGTCTTCTTGAAAGAAGGTTAGATGCTGTGATTTACAGAGCAAAATTTGCAACAACAATTTTTTCAGCTAGACAATTAATCAATCATGGACATGTAAAAGTAAATGGCAAAAAAGTGAATATTGGAAGTTATTTAGTCAGAGAAGAGGATTCAATTGAGATAAGAGATAAATCTAAACAGCTTGCAATAATCGATATAGCTCTTGCTAATAAAGAAAGAGAAACTCCAGAATACATTCAGATGGATGAAAAAAATAAAAAATTAAAATTTGTTAGAGTACCAAAATTTGAAGAAGTCCCGTATCCAATTGTTATGGAACCTAATCTAGTAATTGAATATTATTCTAGATAATTAGTTTTTCGCCTTAAAATTTATATTTTTGCTTTCAAAAAGTTTTGCCAATTCACCACTTTCATACATTTCTTTAACAATGTCACATCCACCTATAAATTCATTTTTAACATAAAGTTGTGGGATGGTTGGCCAATCACTAAAAACTTTAATACCCTCTCTTAAATTTTGATTTTCTAAAACATTTATACCTTTAAAATTTACTTCTAGTATTTTTAAAATATTTGAAGTAGCCATTGAAAATCCACATTGAGGAGCGTCAGGTGTGCCTTTCATAAACAAACATACTTCGTTGTTTTCAATTTCATTTTTTATTAAATCATTTGTTTGTTGATCCATTTAACTCTCCTTTGTTTTAATTGCTAATGCATGTAGCTCATTACCCATTCTACCTTTTAATGAGTTGTAAACCATTTTATGTTGTTCAATTTTACTTTTTCCAGAAAATTGAGATGAGGTAACAGTCGCTGAATAATGATTTCCATCACCTGCCAAATCTTGTATTTCAACAATTGCATCTGGCATTGCCTCTTTTATAAAATTCTCAATTTCTTTTAAATCCATCGCCATTATTTACTCATATAATTTATAAGCCAACTTTTATTAGAAGTTGATAATTCGTCAATTGTAACTTTTGTCTTATCGTTAATATATACTTCATTTTCAATAATTGTGCCAAGTTCATCAAAATGGACTGCATTTTTATTCAATATATCAGCTACTTTTTTAAAATCTTTTTTATTAATTTCTATAACATATCTACCTTGATCTTCAGCAAACAAGTATTCTATTTCATTAATTAAATATTTAGGTTTGTTAATATTTATTCCTTTTTTTCCTTTAATACACATTTTTGCTACTGCAGTAATTATGCCACCTAAAGAAACATCATGAGCACTTTTTATTAAATTATTATCAATCAACTTCAGCAACGTTTCTCCATTATTTTTTTCATTAAATAAATTTACTTCAGGCGGGGGTCCATTTTTTTCATCTAAAATAGTTCTTGCAAATAAACTTTGATCAATATGTCCTTCGGTTTTTCCAATTACTAAAACTAAATTATCAACCTCTTTAAAATCCAAAGTAATCATATTTTTATAATCTTTGATTAACCCAACACCACCAATTGCAGGTGTAGGTTTTATACCTTCCTCTTTTGTTTGGTTGTAGAAAGATACATTTCCAGAAACCACTGGGAATTTTAAATAATCACTTGCTTCACCAATACCTTGAACACATTCAACAAACTCACCCATGTTTTCTTCATTTTCAGGACTACCAAAATTTAAACAATTAGTAATAGCAATTGGTTTTGCACCAACAGAAATAAGATTTCTAAAACTTTCACAAACTACCTGCTTTCCACCAGTTAAAGGATGGGCCCAACAATAAACTGCAGATGAATCTACCGAAGCTGCAATAGCTTTATCTGTTCCATGAACTCTTACAACGCCTGCATCTCCACCAGGTTTTTGAATTGTATCTCCCATAACAGTATGGTCATACTGTTGCCAAATCCATTCTTTGCTGCATACGTTTGGATTAGCTAAAATTTTCTTTAATACATCAATAATTTTTAAATGTTTAATGTCTTCTTTTTTAATTTTATTCTTTTTAGGAAGTTTTGCTTTTTTCCATTTACGATCATACATAGGAGAGTTTTCAACCAAAGTATTAACTGGAATGTCTGCAACTTTTTCTTCATCAAAATAAAGTTCTATTTTTTTAGATTTAGTAGTTTTTCCAATCACAGCAAAATCTAAGTTCCATTTATCAAATATTTTTTTTGCTTGTTCTTCTTTGCCGTTTTCTAAAACAATCAACATTCTTTCTTGGCTCTCAGAGAGCATTATTTCATACGGTGTCATTTTGGCTTCTCTACAAGGTACTTTGTTTAAGTTAATTTCTATACCAAGGTTTCCTTTTGAGGCCATTTCAATACTTGAGGAAGTTAATCCAGCAGCACCCATATCTTGAATAGCTATAATCGAGTCTCCTGCCATAAGCTCTAAGCAAGCTTCAAGCAAAAGTTTTTCAGTAAATGGATCTCCAACTTGAACTGTAGGTTTCTTTTCCTCTATTTTTTCATCAAAACTAGCTGAAGCCATACTTGCACCATGTATTCCATCTCTTCCAGTTTTAGATCCAACATAAATAACAGGCTTATTTAAGCCAGCTGCTTTAGAATAAAAAATCTTATCTTTTTTGACCAATCCTAATGTCATAGCGTTAACCAAAATATTTCCATTATAGGAGCTATCAAAACTTGTTTGGCCAGCAATTGTAGGAACACCCATACAATTTCCATAACCACCTATTCCATGAACAACACCTCTTAATAAATTTTTCGTTTTTTTATGTTGTGGTGATCCGAAATGAATAGAGTTCAAGTTAGCTATTGGTCTTGCACCCATTGTAAATACATCACGCATTATTCCGCCAACTCCAGTAGCAGCGCCTTGGTAAGGTTCAATAAATGAAGGGTGATTGTGACTTTCTATTTTAAAAACTATTGCATCATTATCCTCAATATCAATAACACCTGCATTTTCTCCAGGACCTTGGATAACTTTCTTTCCTTTAGTAGGTAGCTTCTTTAAATGTAATCTTGATGATTTATAAGAACAATGTTCATTCCACATTGCAGAAAAAATCCCAAGTTCTGTGATATTAGGGGTTCTCTTTAATAGCTCACAAATTTTAGCGTATTCATCTTTCTTTAAACCGTGATCAACTGCTACTTGTTCGTTTACAATCATTTTAAATTATTTATTAAATTTTTAAAAAATAATGATCCATCCTCACCAGATAATGATGTATCAATCATTCTTTCAGGGTGGGGCATCATTCCTAGAACATTTTTTTCTTTATTAAATATACCAGCAATATTTTTTATCGATCCATTGGGATTAAATTGATCTTCTATTTTTCCATTTTCATCACAATAGTTAATAGCTATTTGATTATTATCTTCAATTTCTTTTAATTGATCATTGGTACAAAAATAATTTCCTTCATTATGAGCGATATGAAATTCAAAAACTTCGTTATCAACATTTTTAAAATATTTATTTTTTTTATCGTTAATTTTTACAAAAACGTTTTTACAGATAAATTCTAAATATTTATTTCTAAGCAAAACACCTGGAACCAAACCAGTTTCTACCAATATTTGAAATCCATTACAGATACCCATGACCATACCTCCTGAATTTGCAAAATTAATTACAGACTGCATTATTTTTGATTTAGATGCCATACTTCCACATCTTAAGTAGTCGCCATATGAAAAACCACCTGGCAATACAACCAAATCACTTTTTGGTAATTCAGCATCAGCATGCCAAACCATTTTGTTTTTAAACCCAAACTTCTTCAAAGCAACATCCATGTCTCTGTCACAATTTGAACCAGGAAAAGTAATAACTGATGATTTCATTAATTACTTTGGATCAATAATTTTATAATTTTCAATTACAAGATTTGCCAAAAGTTTTTTACACATTTCTTCAACTTTTGCTTTTGCTTTGTCGTTATCAGTTTCTTTAGTGTCTATTTCAAAATATTTACCTTGTCTAACTTCATTAATATCCTGAAAACCCATTCCATCCAGAGTTTGATGAATAACTTTTCCTTGTGGATCAAGTACATCTTTTTTTAGAGTTATGATTACAGAAATTTTCATTTTTTCTTTCTTTTAACTGAAGATAATTTAGTTACATTTACTGCTGAAACATTAGATTGTTCATGAAGTATACCTAATCTTTTAGCAACTTCAGTGTATGCTGGAATTAAATCACCCAGATCTTTTCTAAATCGATCTTTATCTAATTTTTTTTCTGTAATACTGTCCCACAATCTGCAAGTATCAGGACTAATTTCATCTGCCAAAATAACTTCATTTTTTCCATCAATTTTAACTCTCCCAAATTCTAATTTAAAATCAATAAGTTTAATTCCAACACCTCTAAACATCCCAATCATAAAATCATTAATTCTTAAAATCATTTTTTTAACTTTATCTATTTCAGTTTTTGATGCCCAATCAAATGCTAAAATATGCTCTTCAGATATTAATGGATCTCCAAGCTTGTCATCTTTTAAGCAATATTCTATTAGAGGCTCTTTCAAAACAGTACCGTCCTCAATACCCAATCTTTTAGTAATCGAACCTGTTGCAACATTTCTCACAATGAATTCGATCGGAATTATTTCTACAAGTTTAATAATTTGCTCACGCATGTTTAATCTTTTTACTAAATGATTTTTAATTCCTATTTGAGAGAGGTTAGAGAGTATATGTTCTGATATTCTGTTATTTAGAACACCTTTACCTTCAATGGTAGATTTTTTTTGATTATTAAATGCAGTAGCATCATCTTTAAAATATTGGATAACTAAGTTTTTATCATTTGTCGCATAAATGATTTTAGCTTTGCCTTCGTATAATTTTTTACCTTTTTTCATTATTTAAAAACTCTCCTAAAGATAAAATTTACATTTTTAAAGTGTTTAGAATAATTAAATATAGATCTTAGTTTTTTTGGGGAAATTTTACTCATTATAAATTTATCAGATGAAATGACGTCAATTAAGTTTAAATTTTCCGCAAAACATTTTTTTGCATAAGATTGTACTAATTTATAAGATTTTTCTCTGCTTAATCCTGTTTTAGTTAATTCTAACATAACTTCTTGAGAAAAAATTAAACCTTTTGTTAAATTTAAGTTTTCAAGCATTTTTTTAGGATAAACAATCATGTTATCTAAAATATTAGTAAGTCTAACCAATGCAAAATCAGTTGTTATATTAGCATCTGGTCCGATATTTCTTTCAACACTTGAATGAGAAATGTCTCTTTCATGCCAAAGAGCTATATTTTCAAGTGCTGGTACAACTGCACTTCTAACCATCCTAGCTAAACCGGTAAGATTCTCACTTAAGATAGGATTTTTTTTATGAGGCATTGCAGAGGATCCTTTTTGATTTTTAGAGAAATATTCTTGAAGTTCATAAACCTCAGTTCTTTGAAGATGTCTTATTTCAACTGCCACTCTCTCTATTGAGCCTGCAATAATTCCTAAAACAGAAAAATAAAATGCATGTCTATCTCTTGGAATTACTTGTGTAGATATTGGTTCAACTCTTAGACCTAATTTTTTAGCAACATGTTTTTCAACATTTGGATTTATGTTAGCAAATGTACCAACTGCACCTGAAATTGCACATGTAGAAACTTCATCAATGGCATCATTAAGTCTTTTTCTATTTCTTTTAAATTCCTCATAAAACGAAGCTAATTTTAAACCAAAAGTAATTGGTTCGGCATGGATACCATGACTTCTTCCCATACAAGGAGTAAATTTATACTTTTTAGCCTGTTTTTTTAAAACTTTTAAAATTTGATCTATATCTTTTAAAATGATTTTACCTGATTGGACCAATTGAATATTAAAACTTGTATCTAGAACATCAGATGAGGTCATACCCTGATGAAGGTATCTAGCTTTAATTCCAGCTTTTTCTGTAACAGAAGTTAGAAAAGCTATTACATCGTGTTTAACTTCAGACTCTATTTTGTGAATTCTGCTTACATTAATTCTTGCTTTTTTTCTAACAATCGAAGCAACACCTCTTGGAATTTGACCAAGTTTTTCCATTGCTTCTGCTGCTGCAACTTCAACATCTAACCAGATTTTGTATTTATTTTCTTCTGACCAAATATCAGTTAATTCTTTTCGCGAGTATCTTTTAATCATTAATTATAAGTATGGAGGCTTTGAATAACCTTTAGCAGATTCTGTAAAGATTTCATAACCATTTTCAGTAATTCCTAACGTATGTTCAAATTGTGCAGATAAAGATTTATCTTTTGTAACAGCTGTCCAACCATCATTCAACATTTTCACATCATATTTACCTGCATTTATCATTGGTTCTATCGTAAATGTCATACCAGGTCTTAATTCCATGCCTGTATTTTTTTTACCATAATGCAAAATATTTGGTGGTTCATGAAATATTGTACTTATTCCGTGACCACAAAAATCTCTAACAACAGAAAAACCTTTTTCTTCTACAAACGATTGAATTTCATAACCTATATCTCCTAATTTAATTCCGGGTTTTAAAATTTTAATAGCTCTCATCATAGACTCGTAAGTAGCATCTATAAGATTGTTTAACTTAACCGGAGTTTTTCCTATACAAAACATTCTACTCGTGTCACCATAGTACTCATCAACAATTGCTGTCACATCAACATTTACAGCGTCACCTTCTTGTAAAATTCTATCAGAAGGTATTCCATGACACACAACATGGTTTAAAGATGTGCATAAAGATTTTGTAAACCCTCTATAGTAGAGTGGGGCAGAGTACCCACCATTATCTTTTATAAATTCATATCCCAACTTGTCAATATAATCGGTTGAAACACCTTCTTTAATATTTTCAGTTAACATATCTAAAGTTCTTGCAGCTAAATTTCCTGCAATTCTCATTTTTTCAAATTTCTCTTTATAATCAGTCATCTATAATTTTTAATTTTTTATCTATAAAAATTTTTTTAGAACTTATATCACATCTATATGCTAAAAAATTTACACCAGCTTTTTTAGCTATTAAATAGTTCTTATAATATTCTTCGTCTATATCTTTAGCTATTTTAAAATATTTCATATTTTGGATTTGAACTAAAAATATTAAGTATGTTTTATAACTTTTTTTTATGGCATCAATAAGAGTTAATAAATGCTTTATTCCTCTTGCTGTCGGTGCATCTGGAAATTCAGCAGTATCCTTATTTCTAAATAAAGTAACATTTTTAACCTCAACAAACATTTTTTGACCTTTTTTTTCTAACAAAAAATCAAATCTTGTTTCTTTATTAAAAAAAACCTCGGGTTTAATAATGTCATTATTCTTAAGTTCATTTATTAGATTATTTTTGAGACCATGCTCAACTATTCTATTTGCCATATGAGTGTTCACACCAACTAAATTTTTTCTAGATTTAATAATTTCCAATCCATATTTGAGCTTTCGTTTTGGATCATTATTTGGAAGCAGGTAAACCTCATTACCTTTATCTAACAAACCTTTCATTGATCCAGTATTGGGACAGTGAGCTGTGACATTTTCTTTACTGATTTTAACTTCAGTAAAAAACCTTTTGTAACGTTTGATTAGTTTACCTTTTATTAAAGACTTGGTAAATTCCATTACTAAATTATATATTTCATATGAACAAAAAAGTAAAAGTTAATGCATCGATTTTAATTATTGGTAATGAAATTTTATCTGGCAGAACTCAAGACACAAATACCTCAACCTTAGCAATTTGGCTTAATTCAATTGGAGTCAATGTAGCAGAAGTTAGAGTAATACCTGATGTCGAGGAGACTATTGTTGACACTTTAAATTTACTTAGATCAAAATATGACTATGTTTTTACAACTGGAGGTATTGGCCCTACTCATGATGATATTACAGCTCAATCAGTTTCAAAAGCTTTTGGAATTAAATACGAAGTTCATAAAGAGGCATTTAAAATTTTAGAAACTTATTATCAACCAGGTGAGTTTAACGAAGGTAGACAAAAAATGGCATGGATGCCAGAGAGTGCAAAATTAATATTAAATCCAACAAGTGGAGCACCAGGATTTAATGTTGAAAATGTTTTTTCTTTGCCAGGAGTTCCTTCTATATTAAAATCAATGTTAGGAGGCTTAAACAACCGTATAGTAGGGGGTGAACCTATTAAAAGTCTTACAATCAGTTTAAGAACTGTTGAAAGTGAAATAGCTAACTCTTTAACAATAGTTCAAAATGATAATAAAGATGTTGAAATAGGAAGCTACCCTTTTTTTCACGCAGGTAAATTAGGAGTTTCAATAGTAATAAGATCAGAAGATCAAAATAAAATAGACAATTGTAATTCACAAATTTTAAAATTTGTGAATAAAAAAAAAATTGAGATAGTGAATCGATAATGCTTTATTTTGCTTATGGTAGTAATCTTAATCATTTCCAAATGAAACGTAGATGTAAAGACAGTATTTTCTTAAAAAAAATAAATTTAAAAGATTTCAGATTAACTTTTAGAAGTAAATTTAGAGCAGCAGATATTGAACCCAAAAAAAACTGTATTGTTCCAGGTGCATTGTTTGATATTTCTAAAAGTGATGAAAAAAAATTAGATGTTTATGAGGATTTTCCAATTCTTTATAAAAAATATTATTTCTATTATTATGGCAAAAAGGTTATGACATATACTATGGTTAAAAAAACAATGTTTAAATTTCCTACTGAAAGATATTTAAATGTTGTTAAAAAAGGATATCGAGATTGCAATCTTGATTTCAAATATCTTCATCAAGGACTTAAATCAAAATAATTAAATTATACTTATTTAAAGAAATTAACTATGTGTAAAAATAAAAAAATTAAAATCGCAATTATAGGTTCAGGATGGTTCGGATGTCATATAGGCTTAAAATTAAAAAATAAAAATTTTAATATTAAAATATTTGAAAAAGGTAATGATATTTTTTACAATTCGTCAGGCAATAATACAAATAGATTACATTTGGGGTTTCATTATCCTCGGTCAATTAAAACACGAGAAATGTCTTACATAGGTTATAAGAGATTTGTTAAAGAATATCCTAAATTATCCACTAAAATTAATGAAAATATATACGCAATTGCTGATGATAATTTAAACAAAACAAGTCCAAAGTCTTTTACAAGGTCAATGATTAAATCTAAACTAAAATTTAATGAATATAATGTATCTCAAACAGATTTAAAAAATGTGCTTAAAACATATAATACAAAAGAAAGACAAATTGATCATATAAAAGCTAAAAAATTTTTTTTAAACAATTTAAAAAAAAACTTATATTTTAATTGTGAAATAAAAAAAATTAGTAAGATTAAAAAAAAATTTAAATTAAATAATGAATTATTTGATTATGTTGTAAATTGCACTAGTCAACAATCCTTTAAATTAAATAAATTAAAATTAACTTATGAGCATTGTGTGATTTCATTATATAAATCTAAAAAAAGAAACCATAAATCCTACACAATTATGGATGGTCCTTATTATACATTACTCAAATGGAACAAAAATATTTTTGGATTGTATTCTGTTAAATTTTCTAGATTATTGAGTTCAAAAAATTATCAAAATATTGAAAAATCATATTTAAAATTTAAACATAAAAACCAAAAAACGATACAAAATAATCTAGCAAAAGGCTTTTTAAAATTTTATCCAAATTTTAAAAAAAACTTTAAGTTCATTAAAAATTTACATAGTATAAGAACAATTAATAGAAATAAAAATGATGCACGTTTAAGTTTAGTTAAAAATAAAAACAATTTTATTAATGTGATGTCCGGAAAAATAGATCATATATTTTACGCATATGATCAAGTTATAAAATGCATAAAAACATATTAATAACAGGTGGTTCTTCAAAAATTGGTTTTCATTTAAAAAAAATGATTCCAAAAAATTACAATATATTTTCACCAAAAAGCATGGAATGGGACTTATCAAATTTAAATTTTGATAAAAGTAAAATAAATTTAATCAAAAAATGTGATAAAATATTTTTATGTCATTCAATAATAAGTAATAAAAAACATTTATTAAAAAATGATAATGAAATTCATAGACAGCTTAACATCAATTTATTATCAAAGATTAAGATATGTGAGATTTCTTTAAAATATAATCCGAATGTAAGAATAATAATAGTTGGTTCTGAAAGTGGATTAAAAGGATCTTTTGATATAGTTTATGGACTTTCAAAGGCATCAATAAACAAATATGTCGAAGAGAGAAAAATTTTAAAAAAAGGTCAACAATTAATATGTATAGCACCATCTACTATTATTGATGGTAATATGACTTTAAAACGTAAAGATAAAAAAAATATTTATAAATCAATTAAAAATAATCCTAAAAGAAGAGGTTTATTTTCAAAAGAGGTTTCTAAACTAATTTATGATTTATCTTTTAATGCTACTGATTATTTAACCAATACTGTAATTAACATCAATGGTGGCAAATTTTCAAGGATGTAATATTTAGTTTAATTATTTCCATCAATTTCTAATAGTGAAACAAAAAATGAGTTAGCTATTATATTTACTCCCAATAAAGCAATTAAACCAGAGTAAATAAAATTATAAACATCTCCAAAGTATATTAAATTAAAAAAATTTAATAAGATTGGTAAAATGACCATTGTTAACCCTAAAATTATAGCTAATCGTAATTTAAATAACTTAAAAAATTTGTTTAACAAATCTCCTTTATAAATTTCAATTTGTTTGGCTCTTAGCGTTGAATATATTCCAAGCATAAAAAATTGTATTGATAAGAAAATCAGTAGAAAATTAACAAATATCATTTTTTCTGTTTCATTAATAAAAAAATTATAATTAAATATACTTAATAAAATAGTTGATAAAAAAAACAGACTGCTTGGAATAAAAAATAAAAGTTTTGGACTGCATATCATAATAAATTTTAATGTTTTCAATCCATCTGAGATTGTTTTGAGATGACTTTTCGCAATTTTTCTCCCATCTTTGAAAAGAGTTATTGGTATTTCCCCCATCCTTGCATTATTTATTTTAGCTTTAATCAATATTTCTAAACAAAAAACCATTCCATCAGAAAAAAAATTAATTTTATTAAAAAATTCTTTTTTTAATATTTTCATTCCACAATACACATCATTAAATGGTATTTGATATAAAATTTTAGTTAAAAATGAAAACATGGGATTACCAATATATCTATGAGTAAGTGGCATAGCACCTGATTTAATTTTTCCACCACCAGCTGGTAATCTACATCCGTTAACAATATCATAGCCTTTTTTTATTTTCTTATAAAATTTTGATAGATCATTGAGATTGTAACTATCATCTGAGTCGGCAATTAATATGTATTTCCCTCTAGATTTTTTAATACCAGCCCTCAGAACATTCCCATAACCTTTTTCTTTAACATTGATTACATGGGCTCCTAATTTTGTTGCAATTTTTATTGACCCATCACTACTCCCGTTATCAGCTACAATTATTTCACCTTTTATATTTAATTTTTTAATTTGATTTTTTGCTTTCTTGATACATAAACCAAGAGTCTCAGACTCGTTTAAACAGGGAAGAACAACTGATATTTCCATTGAGTACATTAATTAAACTTAATTTTGTTTAATTCAATTAAAATAAAAAAATTTACTTATTTCCCTTGTTCAATTATAAATATTCGCATAAACATCCATGAAATTCATTAATGCCCTCGTGGTGAAATTGGTAGACACAAAGGACTTAAAATCCTTGCCGCTTGCGGAGTGCCAGTTCGAGTCTGGCCGAGGGCACCACTAGGTAATGAATCTAGATATTAAAAAAGCCATATCATTTCATCAACAAGGCCAGTTAAAAGAAGCAGAGGAACTATATTTAAATATTTTGTCTAAATTTCCTCAAGACTCTGGGATACTCCAATTACTTGGAACATTATATCTTCAAAAAAACAAAGTTGAGCTATCAAAAGAGTATTTAGAAAAAAGTTTTAATATTGATTCAAATAACCCATCAACTTTAAACAATCTTGGTAACTTAGAAAAAAGATTAAAAAATTACGATAAAGCAATGGATTATTTTCAAATAAACATAGATAAGAATAATTTTTTAGGGAGCTGGATAAATAAATCAAATATACTTATCCAATTACAAAAATATCAAGAAGGTTTAGAATTTATTAAAAAAGCAATTAATCAATATCCTGAAAACACCAAACTAAGAAATAATTATGCAGTTTTTTTATATAATTGTGGCTTTAAGAAAGAATGTTTAGATATTTATAGAGATTTTGATAGAAAGAAAATTCATTTCAATGATAGCTATCTAAATTATTCTAGAATTTTGCATTTAAATAAGTTTTATAAAGATGCATTATTTGCAATAAATAAACTCATTTTTGAAGACGATAAAAATATTGTTGCTTTAAAACACAGATTTTTAATTTACAAAGATCTTAAAGATCTCAAAAAAGCAGAAATTGATATCTTAAAAGCTCACGAACTAAATAAATTTGACATTTTTACAACCAAAACTTTAGTTGAATTTTATGTAGATTCTAAAAAATTTGATGAGGCAATACCTTATTGTGATTTAATGATTAGTAAAAATATAGAAACCTCATATTTTGTAATGGTCAAAATAAGTTGTAAAATTTATACAGGTATGTGGGATGGTTTAGTAAAAGATCTAGATTTATTTAATAATAAGGCTGATGACACAATAATGTTTAGACCATTAGCATTAAAATATTTCAATGACGATGCTAAACTTCATAAAAAAAATGCAGAAAATTATTGGGTTCAGAGATTAAAATCTAAACAGATGCCTGAATTTCAAGAAAATTTGATTAATAATAAAATTGAAACTAAAAATAAAATAAAAATAGGATATGTTTCAGGCGATATTAGAAAGCATGCCGTTTTTCATCTAATACAAGATCTTTTTTTAAATCATGACAAAACTACTTTTGAAATTTATGTATATTCATTAGTTAAACGAGAAGGACCTGAAAGAGAAAAAGTAATAAAAAATGTAGATTATTTTTTTGATATTAACGACAGATCAAATGATGAAATCGTAAAATTAATGCAATCTCATTCTTTGGATATTGCGATTGATCTGTCTGGTTATACGATGCATGGTAAATCTGAAATATTTAATTTTAGCATTGCAAAGAAAAAAATAAATTATTTAGGCTATCCAGGAACAATGGGAACAAAAAGTTATGATTATATTATAGCAGACAAAGTAATAATACCTGAGGAGCATAAAAATCTTTATTCAGAGAAGGTACTTTATTTAGATGAAAATTATCAACCTTTTACACCAATTCCTTTTGAAAATGATTTTGATAGGAAGATATTTAATTTGCCTGAGAACTGTTTTATTTTAGGGTGTTTGAGTCGTATAGAAAAAATTTTACCAAATGTTTTTAATATTTGGATGCGTATTATGAAAAAGCACTTAGATATCTGTTTAGCTTTATATATAACTGATGACAAAGTAAAAATTAACTTAAAAAATTATTGTGATCAAAATAATTTTGATTTTAACCGAATAATCTTTTTAGATCATATAAATCATTTAGATAATTTAAAAAGAATAAGCATGTTTGATTTATATCTTGATACTTATCCATATAATGGTCATACAGGAATATCAGACTCATTATTCCAATCTTGTGTTCCAACTATTTCTTTAAATGGAAATTCATTTGCAAGTAGAGTTTCTATGAGTTTATTATCAACCTTAAATTTGCATACTTTAATAACAACTTCTGAAAAAGAATATGAAGAAAAAATTGATTTTTATTGTTTAAATAGATCTGAATTAAAGAAAATAAGAGAACATCTCTTAGATTATAAAAATAAAAATTTTAATAGAATGAAATCTTTTACTAAGAATTTTGAAAATTTAATGTTAGGATTAATCAAATCATAAAATGTTCATCATTCAAAACTTATCTTTTAATTTATGAGTAATTTTCAAATCATTTCTGATAAAAATAAAAAATCTCTAAAAATTAAAAAAATATTATTAAAAAAAATTAAAAATATTAATTTAAAAAAAACTGGCCGTGTAATCGTTATCGGTGGAGATGGTTTTATGCTTCAAACACTTAAAAAAAATAAAAATTTAGACAAAGAATTTTACGGCATAAATTCAGGAAACTATGGTTTTTTAATGAATAAATTTTCATCAAAAAACATAATAAAAAATTTACACAAAGCAAATATGGTTTCAATTTCACCTTTGGAAATGATAGTTAAAAATAAAAATAATCAAATTAAAAGATCTTTAGCAATCAACGAAGTTTCCGTGTTAAGACAAAGTAGACAAGCTGCATCACTATCTATTAAACAAGGTGCCAGACAAATAATAAAAAAATTGGTTTCTGATGGTGTATTAGTTTCAACACCTGCTGGTAGTACTGCCTATAATTTATCTGTTCATGGACCTATTTTAAGCCTTCATTCAAAAAAATTATCAATATCTCCAATAAGTGCCTTCAGACCAAGAAGATGGAAGGGTAAAATTGTTAATGATAAAACAAAAATTATTATAACAAATTTAAATCCATCAAAAAGACCCATCAGTGCTGTTGCTGATAATTTAGAAGTTAGAAATGCTAAATCAATTACAGTGAAAATTAATAATAAAATAAAGTTTAATCTTCTTTATGATAAGAATAGAAGTCTACAAAAAAAAATCAAAATAGAACAATTAAGAAAAGAAACTAGTTAGAGTTAATGAATAAAGTTTATCCAGTTTTTATAGTTGCATTAATCCTTGTCCTAGGTTTTCTTGCTTTTAAAATTATGTCTTTTCTTGGTTGTTATGTTCGTATCGAAGACTTTGATCAGTGTTGGAAATTAAACGCTTGGTAAAAAAAATGATGGTGCCCCCGCACGGATTCGAACCGCGGACCTATTGATTACAAATCAATTGCTCTACCAGCTGAGCTACAAGGGCATGGGCAATAATTATTAACTATTTGTTAAATAATCAACTCTTTTTTTTTATATAACTCAAGTGATGAAATACAATTGCAGCACTATTAGAGATATTTAAACTTTCTATGTCTTCATTAATATTAATTTTAACAAAAAAATCTGCATATTTTCCTGTGTGTTGTCTCATACCAAATCCCTCAGATCCAAATAGAAGGATATTATTTCCTTCCCATTTGATATCAGTGAAATTTTTTTGACCTTTTGCATCAAAACCATAAACCCAGAAATTTTTTTCTCTTAAATTTTTAAGTGTAGAATTAATGTTAGAGACTTGAAATATATTCATGTGTTCTATGCATCCACTTGCTGATTTATACATTAATTTACTATCACGAGGAAAATGTCTTTCCTTAATTATCAATCCATCTATATCAAATGATGCAGCACTTCTTATTAATGAACCAATGTTTCTTGGATCTGTAACTTCATCAAG
>CABZPD010000003.1 GCA_902527415.1 uncultured Pelagibacteraceae bacterium
TTTTTTTGGTAAAAAAAAACCTGCCCAATTAAAAGATTTTGCGTAAATAGCTAAATAATTCTTTGTTAACATTAAAATAATTTATCTAAAACCTTTGCTGAAGAGAGAACACCTGGAACACCGGCCCCAGGATGTGTACCCGCACCAACAAAGTACAAACCATCATATATTTCAGATTTATTATGAAATCTAAAGTATGCGGATTGTGTAAATTTAGGTTGAATAGAAAATCCTGATCCAAATTTTGTATTTAATTCTTTTTCAAAGTAATCAGGTGTTAGATAAAAATCTTCAACTATATTGTTCTTAAGATCTGGCATTAAGTCTTTTTCCATTTTTTCGATTACAAGATTTTTCATTTTCTCACCTTCAGTTTCCCAATTTATTTTTGACTGATTGTTGGGGACAGGCACTAACACATAAAAACAATCATTTCCTTCTGGGGCCATAGTTTTATCGGTCGCTGTAGGTCTGTGAAGATAATAGCTGATATCATTATTTAATTTTTTCTTATCAAATATGTCATCGAGATGTTCCTTATATTTATTTCCAAACTTTATTGTATGATGTTCAACATTCTCATAAATTTTTTTTGTTCCAAAATAGTAAACAAATAAACCCATAGAATATTCCATTCGGTTTTTTTTCCAATTAAACAACATTGAATTCTCGTTGCTTTTGCTTAACATTTTCTCATAAAATGCAGGTGGATCTGCATTACAAACAACATTATCTGCACCAATTTCATTTTCATTATTTAATTTTACACCACTTATTTTATTATTTTTTGATATAATTTCTGTTACTTCACTATTTTTTATTATTTCAATACCAACCTCATTCATTAACTTTTCAAAACCTTTAATTATATTTCCTGTCCCTCCAACTGAATAATGTATTCCCCATTTTTTCTCTAAATAAAGAATTAAGCCATAAATTGAAGTGGTGGTAAAAGGGTTTCCCCCAACTAGTAAAGGATGCATGCTAAACATTCTTCTTAATTTTTCATTTTTTATATAAGATGAAACAAGTGAGTAAACTGATTTATAACTTTTAAGTTTTAACAGAGCAGGCAATTGTTGCATCATTACGAAAGGTTTATCAAATGGTACATCTGCAAGTTCTAAAAAACCTTTATCAAATATTTTTTTTGTAAAATTAACTAATTTTTCATATCCATTTACATCTTCTTTGCTAAGCTTCTCAATTTGGTCTTTCATCTCTATTTCGTTGCCTGAATAGTTAAATTTAGTTTTGTCCTCAAAAATAAACTGGTACCAAATTTTAAGTGGAGTTAGTTCTATATAATTTTTTGGATCTTTATTGAATAACTCGAACAATTCATTAATTAAGTAGGGTGCAGTAATTACTGTTGGTCCTGCATCATATATAAATCCATTTTTTTTAAAAACTCTAGCTCTACCACCTAGGTCTGGATGTTTTTCTATTAATTTTACGTTATGACCTTTTGCCTTAAGTCTTAGCGCTGCTGCGATCCCACCAAATCCTGATCCAATGACTAAAGAGTTCATTTTAATAATTTATAGCTTTTTTGAAAAATTGTAAGTGTATTATGAGTTAATTTTTTTTAACTCTGCTTTGGTTTCATCTAAATTTTTTTGAAACACAGCATCTAATTTTGACTTGTCTACAGATGTAGTTATTATTTTTTTAACTGAGTCCACTGCAATTTTTATTGATGCGTCCTTAATTTCTTTTAAAGCTGCTTCTTTAATCTGACTTATTTTATTTTCAGCTAAATTTTTTTTAATTTCTGATGATTTATGAAATTTATCATTCATTTCAATTATTAATCTATCTGCATCTTTTTTAGCATTTTCAAGAATTTCATTACTAACAGATTGAGCTGTATCTAATTTTTTTTGTGAATTATCTAATAGTGTTTTTGCCTCGGTTCTTAATTTTTCACTTTCATCAATTTCATTTTTAATGTCAGATATCATTTTATCTAACATTTCAGAAATTTTTTGAGGAATTTTAAGGTAAATTAGCGCTCCAAAAAAAATAATAAATGATACGGCTACCCAAAATGTTGCATCAATTGCCATAGTATTTATCTCCATTTCTTTTAGATAGATCGTCAACAATTGCAGATATACTACTATTATTTACTTCAGCTCCAATTAGTTTTTGCAGTAACTCAGATGAAGTCTCAATAGCAATTTTATTTATTTTATCTGGGGCATTTTTTCTTAATGCATCTATTTCTTTTTCAGCCTCAGCAATTTCATTATCAATTTGCTTATCAAGCACCTCTCTTTTTGCGCCAATGTCTTTTAGTGCTTTTTCTCTTGCTTGATTGAAAATACTATTAGCCTCAAGTTTGCTTTTAGATATAATTTCATCGTATTCTTTTAGTTTTGCATCACTACTTTCTCTTTGTTTCTCAGCAGCCTCAATATTTTCTAATATTTGAGATTTTCTCGATTCTAAGTTGTTACTAATTTTTGGTAGTATTAGTTTAGATAAAACTAAATACATAATACCAAAAGTAAGTATTAGCCAAAAAATTTGAGAAACCCAAAACTCTGGATTTAATTGAGGCATACCTCCGCTTTCAGCTGCAAAAGCTTCTTTAATAAAAAAGAAGCTAAAAAATATTGACTGAAAATATATTTTTTTAACCATCAATTTAAAACGCAAATAGAATGATTAACGCAACTACCAATCCGAATAATCCAGTCGCTTCTGCAAGTGCAAAACCTAAAAGCAAGTTAGGAAATTGTTTTTGTGCTGCAGATGGATTTCTCATTGCACCAGACAAATAATTTCCAAAAATTATTCCGATACCAACACCGGCTCCAGCTAAAGCAATTGCTGCTAAACCAGCTCCGATCATTTTTGCTGCTTCTAATTCCATTATATCCTCCTCTGTTATTAATGGTGTAAATTTAATGCATCATTTAAATAGATGCAGGTTAAGATTGCAAAAACATAAGCTTGAAGAAAAGCAACTAAGATCTCCAAACCAGTTAACGCAACCGAAAAACTTAGTGGAAGCCACCCACCAACTATCCCAAGGCTAATTACAAAGCCTCCGAAAACTTTCATCATTGTATGACCAGCCATCATATTGGCAAATAATCTAACTGATAAACTAATAGGTCTACTTAAATAAGAAATAATTTCTATAACAACAATTAAAGGGAGTAATACTGCAGGCACTCCACTTGGAACAAATAATTTTAAATACCCAAATCCATGTTTAATAAACCCAATTACAGTTACTCCAATAAATATAAATGCTGCGAGCACAAATGTTACAATGATATGACTGGTTACAGTGAAAGTATAAGGTATCATTCCAAACATGTTACAAAATAAAACAAACATGAATAGAGAAAATATAAATGCAAAGTATGGTTTGGCTTTTGATCCAGCTGTATCGCTAATCATTTTGGATACGAAGGTATAGCTAAGTTCTGCTAATAATTGAATTTTGTTTGGTAGTATTGAATTTTTTTTTGATCCTAAATTAAAGATTAACAAAATAGATATAGTACTTAAAATCATAAACAAACTTGCGTTCGTAAACGATATGTCGAATGCTCCAACTTTAATTTCAGGTCCAATTCTATAAACATCGAATTGGGACATAGGATTTGCTGCCATAAAACTTATTTATTTTTGCATTTTTTTTGCGGATCTAATCACATTGGTTATTCCAGCAACTACACCAACAAAAAAAAATATTAATATAAACCAGGGTTTAGTACCAAAGGTCTTGTCAAAAATAAACCCAATAATTGTCCCCACAGCCACTGCAGAAACAAGTTCTGTGCTCAATTTGAATGCGGTTCCTATAGGCGAGGGGTCATTCTTCTTATTGTAGAGATTTTTCTTTGAAATCTTGCTTTTTGCAATCTCTAAGCGAGTTTTGAAAGGGTCTTTTGGCATTTATATAGTTTAAGCAACCATACTCTCTGCTTTTTGTAAATCAACAGCCACAAGCTGACTAATTCCTTTTTGAGGCATAGTTACCCCATATAGTCTATTCATTTTTGACATGGTTAAAGCATGATGAGTTACAATTATGAATTTAGTGTTGGTGATTTTAATTAGTTCCTCAAGTAAACTACAAAATCTTGTTACGTTAGCATCGTCAAGCGGTGCATCAACCTCATCCAATACACATATAGGTGAAGGGTTTGTTAAAAATACTGCAAAGATTAATGATAGGGCAGTCAAAGCTTGCTCACCTCCAGATAACAAAGTTATAGATTGAAGTCTTTTTCCAGGAGGACTAACTAACATTTCTAAACCTGCTTCAAGTGGATCATCAGAGTCCACTAATTCTAATTTGGCATTTCCACCATTGAAAAGTTTTGTATAAACTTCATTAAATTTTCTATTAACTTTTTCAAAAGCTTCAATCAATCTCTCTCTTCCTTTTTGATTAAGTTCACTGATGCTATCTTTCAGTTTCACGATAGCAGTAACAAGGTCAGCACGATCCTGTTCCATTTTTTTTATCTCTTCTTCATATTTACTTGTTTCTTCATCTGCTTTTAAATTTACAGATCCTAATTTTTCTCTTTCTTGTTTTTTCTTGTCTAAAGCATCTTCTTGATCAACTGGATTTGGAAGCTCTTCTACTCCGTTTAAATTTGAATTTTCTAAAATATTATCTTCATTCAAATTTAACTCAGAACTAATTCTATCAAGGAGATCATTTTTTCTTTTTTGTAGGCCTTCAATTGTAGCTCCTGAGCTTGCTTTTCTTTCTCTGATTTGAATTGATTGTTCTTGAATTTCATTTAATTGCGTTCTTAACATTTCAATTTTTTGATCTGTTTCATCTATAATCGCTTCATTATCAATTTTTTCTTTATCTGAAATTCTTAAATTTTCTGAAATTTGACCTTTTCTCTCTGCCTGTGCTCTAGGTTGATTTTCTAAATCACTTAATTGTTTTGATAATTTCCCTTTTCTTTGTGTTAGTTCATTAACCATTTTTTCTGAGTTAGTTAATAAATTTTTCCAACTTTCAATTTCTGTTTCAATGGTTTTAATTCTTTCATTTCTTTTTATAGACTCATTTTTAATTGATTGATTTTTACTATATGCATCAGCATATTTTTCTTGGAGTAATTTTATATTTTCTGATTTTTCGCTAACTCCTAACAACTCACTTCTAGATCTCTCATTTTTTAAATCATTTAAAAAACTATCTAGCTCCATATTACATCTATCTAGAAGTGTTACTGCTTGATTTATTTCGTTACTATCTATTAATTCCTTTACCCTTGATATAGTGTTTTTTACATTTCTTATTGGACCAACACTTATATTTACAGTTTCTTCTGCTAAACTGTTTACAACTTCATCAACAGCTTTTTGTTCTTCTGTAAGTTTATTTTTTGCACTTTCTAACTCTTCATTAGATAATTTTTCTGTTTCAAAATACTTCGAGTCTGTCTCAATTAATTCAGTTTTTTCTTCCTTTAATCTTTTTTCATTTGAGTTAGCGTCTATGATTATCCCTTTTTCTCTCGTGATATCATCATCAAGTGTTTGAATTGATTTTTTGATGCTTTCTATCTCATCTTGAATTCTTGTATTTTCCTCATCTAAACTTTGAAGTTCTAAATTAAGTCTTTGTATCCTTGATAAATTTTCAATATTTTTCTCTCTCAATGGATTTACTTTATCTGTAAAAGTTTTAATTGAGTTTTCCAATTCAGATATTTTGTTATTAAATCCTTCTACTTCTCCTTCTGCCTCAGTATTAATTTCATTTTCTATTCTAATTTCTTTATCTATTTCTAATAATTTTAAATAATATAAACCTGCTTCAATTTTTTTAATTTGATCTGAAATTAGTTTGTATTTTGTTGCCTCTTCAGCTTGTTTTTGAAGATTTGCTAATTGTTTCTCTTGCTGCCTTCTTAGTTCATCCGCTCTTTTTAGATTATTTTCAGCTGCACCTAATCTTAATTCAGCCTCATGTCTTCTAACGTGTAAACCAGATATTCCTGCAGCTTCTTCTAAAATAGCCCTTCTATCTGTTGGTTTTGCAGTTACTAATGCACCTATTCTTCCTTGACTAATCATAGATGGAGAGTGCGCACCAGTCGAAAGATCTGCAAAAAACATTTGAGCATCTCTTGCTCTTACTTCTTTATCATTAATATAAAATTTAGATCCTTTATCTTTTTCTATTTTTCTTCTAACTTGTATTTGCTCTAATTCACGGTATTGGATAGGGCCTTCTTTATCTTTGTTTTCAACTTCGATTGATACTTCTGCAATATTTTTTGATGCTTTGTTAGATGTCCCTGAAAATATAACATCTTCCATACCAGATCCACGCATACTTTTTGCTGAGGTCTCTCCCATTACCCATCTTAAAGATTCTACAATGTTAGATTTTCCACAGCCGTTAGGACCCACTATACCCGTAAGACCATCCTCAATTAAGAAGTTGGTTTTTTCAGCAAAAGATTTAAATCCGTTTAATTGGATTTTTTTAAACTCCATGCACTAACTTATATCAGTTTTTCTAGCGCTTTTTTTAAATTTTTATAATTTAGAGTTTTTTCAAATTTTTCGTTGTTAATAATAATCGTAGGAGTTGCGTTCACTTTGAAGTTCTTTGCTCCATCGATTCGATCGTTTAATACAAAATCTTCAATTTCCTTATTATTTATACAAGTATCAAAATCAATACTAAATCCCTCACTTTTTAAAAATTTTTGTAGATTTTTATTTGCCTCCTGTATTGAACTTCCCTTTACCCATTTTTGTTGATTAGCATATAAACTTTCAAGGATATCTGAATTTCCATCATTCTTACACTGAGAAACTTTAGATGCATTAAAGGCCGCTATGTCTAAAGGAAAATGTCTAAATTCTATTTTAGCGAGTCCGGTATCAAGATACTCTTCCTTTAATTGAGGATAAACATTTTTATGAAAATTAGCACAATGACTACAAGTTAATGATTCAAAAGCTATAATAGTTATTTTTGCATCTTTGTTACCAACAGTTATCCTTTTAATTTCCTTAGCTTGTACATTTAAGACTGTAGTAAAAAATATTAATATTAAGAATATAATTTTTTTCATTTCTCTCTAAAAACCTTGGTTAACTCTGTTAATGATTTTTTGATTTTTTCGTTTTTAACACTTTTAATCTTATCTTGATATTTACTAATTGCCACATTTTTAACTTTTGTTTCACCCGAGCTCGTCATTTCATGTTCATCATCAAAACTTATGAATTTAAGCTTTTCAACAACAGAATATCCAAAAAAATTATTCATTTTATCTAGGATATCTTTTTTCGAATATTCTACGTCAACTTCATGTCCTCGCTTGACCATAACCACTAAGGTACTAACACCAAATTTATTTGAATTTTTAAATGTTTTTGGATAGCAAATTTTAAATAATTCGCTTCCAACTAAATATTTCCAATTGCTCAGCGTTTCTGAATAAACATGACCTTTTTTATTTATTATTTTTTTGACATTTTTTGGCAAAGTGTCTTTAAAAGATCTTAATCCTTGAATGCTAGCGTTTCTCTGCTTAGTATTATTTTTAAATTGCATATGAAAGATCCAATAATAACAAATAATATTCTTAATTGGTATGATTTAAATAAAAGATCTTTACCTTGGAGAAAGAATGTTTCTCAAACAAAAAAACAATACTACACTTTAGTAAGTGAATTTATGTTGCAGCAAACCCAGGTTGCAACGGTAATACCTTACTTTAACAGATTTATAAAAAATGTTCCTACAATTGAAAAATTATCTAAATATGATGATAGAAAATTAATTAAACTTTGGGAGGGTCTTGGATACTATTCAAGAGTAAGAAATTTAAAAAAAACAGCTCAAATAGTTGTTAAAAATTTTAATAAAAAAATACCTAGAAATTTTTTAGATTTAAAGTCTCTTCCGGGAATTGGAGATTATACAGCAAGTGCAATTTCTGCAATTGCATTCAATGAACCAATAATTCCTCTAGATGGTAATATTGAAAGAGTTCTGAAGAGATATTTATTTTTAAAAAAACAAGATCAAATTAAAAAAAAAAATTTACACGAGAAGAAAAATATTTTTGGAACATCAATTAAAAGGTCTAGTGATTATGCTCAAGCTTTAATGGAATTAGGAGCACTAATTTGTAAACCTGTTAGCCCTAATTGTAAGAACTGTCCATTAATAAAAAAATGTAAATCATTTAAAAATAAAAATTTTGATTTAGTAAAATTTAAAAAAAAAGATAAAGAAATTTTTTACAAGCTTAATGTTTATAAAAAAAATAATCATTATTTATTAATTAAAAATAACAAATTTAATTTTTTGAAAAATTTTAATATCTTCCCGATGGAGGAAGTAAATAATCCTAAAAATTTTGATAAAGATTTGAATTTTAAAATGTCTAATATGAGCATGAATATTAAAATTGAATTTAAAAATAAATATAATTTAAATAAAAATAATTATTGGATTGATCCAACAAAGCTTCAAAATTATACACTGCCAACATTTACAAAAAAGATAGTAAAATTTTTAGAAAGTCATAAATGAAAAAAATAGCAATAATTGGTGCTGGAATTTCTGGTTTGTATATTGCCAATTTATTCAAAGATCATAAGGATTATCAGGTTACGATTTATGAAAAAAGGAATTCAATAGAAATGGAAGAAGGTTATGGAATTCAGTTGTCGGTAAATAGCGTAAAGCTTTTAAATAAAATAGGCTTCACTTCTTTTACTGATGAAGAAAAATTTAATCCAAAAAAAATTGATTTTTATGAAATTAAAAATTCAAAAAAAATTTGTGACTTAGACATTTCAAAATTTAATTCCAAAGATTGTAAATACACAACATTGAAAAGATCAAAATTGCTTCAATTTTTAAAAAAACAAATAAATGAAGATATAATTAAATATAACCACAGTATTGAACAGATAGATTACGATAAAGATTCAATAAAATTAATATTTGACAAAAATAAGATAACTTGTGATTACTTAATTATTTCAGACGGCGTGTTTTCTAAGGGGAAGTTATTAATTTCAAATAATAAATCAAAACCAATTTACAATGATACGATTGCTATTAGAGGCACTATATCAAGAGAAAATTTTCAAAATTTAAATGAAGAAAATATTTCTTTGTTTTTAGGACCAAATTTTCATTATGTTGTTTATCCAATTAATAATGATAAAAATTTAAATTTTATTGGCATTTTAAAACATAAATTAAATTCAAATGAGCAAGAGAACTATGATCTTTTTACCGAGAGTTCTTTTATAAAAAATATTAAATTTAAATTATCTCAAAAAGTTTCTCAAAGTACTTTGGAAAGTATTCAAAATATTAAATTATTTCCAATATTTGTTAGTAAAGACGTATATAATCCTTCAAAAAATGTATTCCTTGTAGGAGATGCATTTTATGCTTTTTCACCTTCATTTGCACAGGGAGCTTCCCAATCAATTGAGGGCGCTAATGAATTATATGAATGCTTAATAAATAATAATAATTTTTATGATATCAGATTAAAGAGAGTAAAAATGATTAACACTAGATCTAATTTCAATCAATTTGCCTTCCATTTATCAAATCCAATTATGATCATATTTAGAAATATTTTTTTAAAGCTTTTAACTAAAAATAAAAATTTTTTAGAAAGTTATTTGGGTAAAATTTATAAAAGTTAATTTTTAGAAATTAATCTTTGTCTTAGATAATCAATAGGATAAGTTCGTCCATTTATATCACAGTGCCAAAAAGTCCATCCGTTGCAACTTTCAGCTCCTAAAATAGTAGCCGCAACTTTGTGTATAGAACCCTCTGCTTGATTATGTTTTATACTACCATCAACCATAATTCTGGCTGTTATTTTTTTCTTATTATCAAAAATATTAGTTCCAGGTTTAATTATTCCAAGCTCAACTAATGAACCAAAAGGAATTCTTAGTTTTGATCTATTATTTTTTAGCGTATCTAATAAGTCGTCCTCAATAGGTCTTGTAGCTTTTATGCGTTGCTCAGCAGCTTTAAAATAATTTTTCTCTTTTTCTATTCCAAAATAATTTCTTCCTAGTTTTTTTGCTACTGTAGCTGTTGTTCCTGATCCTAAAAAAGGGTCAAGTATGAGGTCATTTTTATTAGATGTAGCTAGTAAAATTCTATGTAATAGTGCTTCTGGTTTTTGTGTAGAGTGAATTTTTTTTCCATCCTTTTTAAGTCTTTCCGAACCATTGCATATTGGAAGATCCCAATTTGATCTCATTTGCAAATCATCATTTAAGCATTTTAAAGATTGATAATTGAATGTGTATTTTGATTTTTCACTTTTAGAAGCCCATATCAAAGTTTCATGAGCGTTAGTAAAACGCGTACCTCTAAAGTTTGGCATTGGATTTTTTTTATTCCAAATGACATCGTTTAAAATCCAGAAACCTAAATTTTGGATTGCCGTGCCAACTCTGAAAATATTATGGTAGCTTCCTATAACCCAAATTGCTCCATCTTTTTTTAAAATTCTTTTACATTCACTAAGCCATTCATAAGTGAAATCATCATATTTTTTAAAATTTTCAAATTGATCCCACTTATCATTTACCGCACTAACCTTTGACCTGTCTGGTCTAGTTAATTCACTTTTTAATTGTAAGTTGTAAGGAGGATCAGCAAAAATTAAATCAAAAGTTTCACGTGGAATTTTTTTTAATTCTTTGAGACTATCTCCATTAATTATTTTATTTTTGAAATCAGTTTTCATTTGTAAAAATTAATTAGACTCCAAATGGATTCTACGGTCAACCTGAGATTGAAAAATTTGGATTCGATTAGTGTTTCTAAATTAGAAGGTAACTAGATGTAGTGTTAATTTATTATAGAAATTGGTGAAAAAGTTTTTCTATGATGTTTGGTAATACCTAATTTTTTCAAAGCTTTTAAGTGCTGTTTTGTTCCGTATCCAAAGTTTTTATCCCAATCATAGCCTTTATTTTTTTTTGATAAGTTGGTTATAAATTTATCCCTTGATACTTTTGCAATTATAGAAGCTGCTGAAATAGAAGGGATTTTTTTATCTCCTTTAATAACTGACTTTAAATTATAATTTTCTAACTCTGGAGTTTTATTTCCATCTATCAGAACATGTGTTGGTTTTTTCTTAAGTTTTTTTATAGCTCTTTTCATAGCCAGCAAACTTGCTTGTAGTATGTTCAGCTTTTCTATTTCTTTGACAGAAGCTTTGCCTATGGACCAAATAGAATTTTTTTTTATATATGTACAAAGATACTCTCTCTCTTTTTTACTTAATGATTTTGAGTCTTTTAATAATTTTTGATTAATTGATTTTTTTAAAATTACTGCTGAAGCATAAACAGGCCCAATTAAACTTCCTCTACCAACCTCATCAACCCCAGCAATTATCTTCATCAAATTTTTAACTTCAGATCTTTGATTTTGTCTCTAATTTTCTTTAAATCTTCCCATGAGTGTTTTTTATTTTCTGGAAAACGGATTAAATAAGATGGATTAAAAGTTATCATTAAAGGGAATGTTTTGTTTTTTAAAATCACTTCCTTCCAATGTCCTCTTTCAGTAGTTATTTTTTCACTTATACCTGTTACAGCCTCCATTGCCGAACTACCCATCAAAACAATAATCTTTGGGTTTATAATCGATATATGCTCCTTCAAAAATACTGAGTATCTTTTAATTTCAGTTGAGGTTGGTTTTCTGTCATCAGGTGGTCTAAAATTGATTGCATAACTAGTGTAAATATTTTGTCTCTTAATATTGATGGCTATAAGCATTTTGTTAAGAAGTTCGCCAACTTCTCCTCTAAATGGGACGCCCAATTTTTCTTCTTCAGCCCCGGGAGACTCTCCTATTAACATTAAAGAGCTATTTATATTTCCCTCACCTAAAATGATTTTGTTTGAATTTTCTTTCAATTTACAATTTTCAATTGAATTTATTTGATCTTTTAAATTTTTAATTAATTCTTCTTTATTAATTTGCAGGGTGTCATTTTTCATTTCTAAAATATTAAATCTATTTATTGGCTTATCTGCGAATATAAATTTTGGCTCAATAGTATTAATTAGTTCTTGGTTTAATTTGGTATTTTGATTTATCACTTTTTTAGTCATAGTATGGTTATATGTTCCTAAAATTTCTAAAATTATTACTATTAATATTCATATCTTATCAGACACCTTTGTATTCTAAAAGTGCTACTTTTAATGATTTCAACTCAAGAGATTTATCAAATTATTTTTCTGGAATTGTTGCTTTTGAAAATCGAGATAATTCTGAAGCTTTAAAATTTTTTAACTTAACCAAAGTATTAATTAACAAACATGACAGTTATTTAAAAAGATATGTTAACTCCTTAGTTTTAGATAACAAAGTACCTCAAGCAATTAATGTATTAAATAATAATGCAAACAAATCTAATTCAGATTTTTACGATGCGTATATAATTTTAATAATTGACAGTTTAAAAAAAAATAAATTTAAAAAGGCTGACGAATATTTAACACAAAGTTTAAAATTTCAAGATGAAGATAGAATAAACCTTGTTATATTTGAAACTCTAAAACAGTACATTTATACATTTAAAAATAAAAAAATATTAGATAACAAAAAAAATTTTGGAAACTTGTCTCTTATAGCCGAGACATTTCAAAGATGTTATATTGAAGATAAAAGAACTTCGTCATTTTTTCTTAATTTACTAAATAATCAACAAGGTGATTATTCAAGATACATTTTCTTTTATCTTAATCATTTAATTGATAACAATAAATTAAATGAAGCAAGATTAGTTGTTGAACAAATTGATTATATAAATTCAACACTTTTACTTTCACAAAGCAAAAGTTGGGTAGACAAAGAAAAATTCGATGATTTTGGAAAAATTTTTTCATGCAAAGATCATAATGATCTTGTAAGTGAGTTTTTATTTTTGATCTCTAATCTTTATTCTTCTCAGGATAATTTTGAGAAATCAAATTTTTACTTAAATTTGTCAAACTATTTAAATCCCAAGTTTGAATTTAATTTGTCATTGGTTGCAGAAAATTTTTATCTCAATGATGAATTTAATAAAGTAAAAAAAATATTAAAAAACTTTAAAAAAGAAGATGAATTTTATTATTGGTTTAGATTAAAAAAAGAAGCTCAAATAATAATTCAACAGCAGGATTATGAAAATGGAATTAAATACATAGATTCAAAATTTAATAAAATTGAAAATCCAAATATAAAAATGATTTTTGATTTAGCCAATTTTTATAAAAATTCTAAAAATTATGAAAAGGCGATAGATCGTTATACAGAAATTATTTTAACACTGGATGACAATTCACTTATCAAATCAGATGTATTGTATCGTAGAGGTGGTAGTTATGAAAGAATGGGCAATTATGAAAAGTCAGATGAAGATTTATTGCATGCGCTTAAAATTGATCCTAGCGATGCATATATTTTAAATTACCTTGCTTACTCTTGGTTAGAGCGTGATTATAAAATTAATGAAGCAATGGATATGTTGAAAACAGCATATGATTTAAAAAGCAATGATCCATATATTATTGATTCAATTGGATGGGCTTATTTTTTAATAGAGGACTATGTAGAAGCAGAAAAGTATTTAAAAAGAGCTGTAGAATTAATGCCAGATGACCCAATCGTGAATGATCATTATGGAGACATTTTATGGAAATTAAATCGAAAAATTCAAGCAAGATATTTTTGGAACAACGTATTAACTTTTGATGACACCGAAGACGATATGAGAGAAAAAATCAATATTAAAGTAATTGAGGGTCTTAAAAATTCCTAAATGAAAATTAATAAAATTAAATCTAATGCAAAGTTAAATTTAGCACTAAATATCACTGGAAAAAAAAAGGTTTTACATAAAATTGAAAGTATAATTGGTTTCATAGATTTACATGATGTTATTTCGATAAATCAACATAATGGAAAAAAACACCACATTTCTTTTTATGGAAAGTTTTCTAAAAATATTGGAAAAAAAAATACTGTTCAAAGATTATTTCAGATACTAGATAAAGAAAATTTATTAAAAAATAAAAAATTCAAAGTTAAAATTAAAAAATTAATACCTCAAGAAGCTGGGTTGGGTGGGGGATCGATGAATGCAGCTAGTGTGTTTAATTATCTGGTTAAAAAAAAAATTATTAATCCTAATCATCAAAAAACTCGAAGTATCTGTGACTGGGTTGGTTCTGATGTTATTCTGGGAACTATTTCATCGAGCTGTGTGTTGTCATCAAGTGGTATAATAAAAAAGATTTATAATACTCCAAAATATTACTCTACTTTAGTAAAGCCTGATTTTGGATGCTCAACTAAAAAAATATACTCAGCTGTTCGAAAGTATACAAAATCAAAATATAACAAACCTAAAAAAAACATGTTTAGAGTAAAATATTTGATTGATCAACAAAATGCCCTTGAAACAATAGCACTCCAAAAATATCCAAAACTTAAAAAAATAAAGTTGTTCTTAGAAAGTATAAATAATCCATTATTTGTAAGAATGACTGGTTCAGGATCAACAATTGTTGCCTATTATAATTCATTAAAGAGTTGTAAATTGGCAAAAGCTAAATTTAAAAGAAAATATAAAAATTATTGGTGTGTTACAGCAAAAACTATATGAATTTTATATTTTTATGTTATAGGAAGCTAGTATTGGGGCGTAGCCAAGCGGTAAGGCACGGGTTTTTGGTACCTGCATCCTAGGTTCGAATCCTAGCGCCCCAGCCATTTATGAAAAATTTTTTAGATAAATTTTTTTCCAGATCAAAAAATCTTGATTATATCAGTCAAAATTTAAAACAAATTACTATAACAACACCAGCAAATAAAATTTTTGAAGCAATTAATAATTTTTCAGAGAAAAGTGAAATCAGATATGTGGGTGGGTGTGTAAGAAAAGTGATAAAAAAAGAAAATGTTGATGATATTGACCTAGCAACAAATTTAACTCCCCTGGAAGTTTGTGATGCTCTTAAAAACAAACAAATAAGTTATTACGAAACAGGAATTGAACATGGAACTATAACAGCAATAATTGATGAATATAAATATGAAATTACTTCTTTAAGGAAAGACGTCTCAACTGATGGAAGGCATGCTGAAGTAGAATTCTCTTTAGATTGGAAGGAAGATGCCTCTAGAAGGGATTTTACTATCAATTCAATTTATGCAGATGGTGATGGTAATTTATTTGATCCATTTAACGGCAAAAAAGATTTGGAGGATGGTTATATTAATTTTATTGGCAATGCGGAAAAAAGAATTCAAGAGGATTATTTGCGTATTTTAAGGTATTTAAGATTTTATTTAAACTACTCAAATCATGAGCACCAGCCAGATATAATAAAAAATATAAAAAAAAATATTGATGGAATTTCAAATATATCATCTGAAAGGTTAATCGATGAGCTAAAAAAAATAACTAGTTCAAATGGATTTTTAAAACTCTTCAAAGATAAAGAAAGTTTAGAACTCATAGAAATTATTTTCCCTCAATTAAAGAATATTAAAAATTTTAAAAAACAAAATTCTTATGCTGCAGAGAATTTTTTAAAAATTGACTTTATATTCTTAATTGCGCTTTTAGTAATTGATGGGACTGATAATGCTGATTATTTTCTTTATAAATTTAAAATATCTAACAAAGATAAGAAAAGATTAAAAGTAATAGATCTTTTTTATAGAGAAAAAGTAACTTTAAACAACTTTACAGAGAAAAACTTGAATAAATTTTTTTATTTTAATGGGCGACAGGCTGTAATAGATATAATTAATTTTAAAATATTTATCTCAAACAAAGTAGAGAAAAAACTAATCAAACTATTAGATACTTATAAAGAAAAAGTAATTCCAACTTTGCCAATAGGAGCCGATCTATTAATGTCTAAATTTCAAATTCCTGAGGGCAAAACTTTAGGTAATAAATTAAAAAGGATAGAAGAAACTTGGGTTCAAAACGGATTTCAAATTTCAGATAAGCAAGTGCAACAAATAGTTAAAAGTTAAATATATTTAACGTCTTTAATTTCAAAATTTTTTACACCGGAGGGTGTATTTATTTCAACTAAATCACTTTTATTTTTTCCAATCAAACCTTTGCCAATTGGTGATTGAAAGAAAATTAGTTTTTGTTTTAAATCTGCTTCATCTTTTCCAACAATTTTATAATTAATTTTTTCACCAGTATCTAAATCTTCTAAATAAACTGTAGATCCAAAAATTACTTTTCCTTCATTATTTATTTTTCTAACGTCAATAACATTTGCTCTTGCAATAATATCGTTAATTTCTGTAATTCTTCCCTCGTTATGAGATTGTTCTTCTTTAGCTGCATGATATTCAGCATTTTCTTTAAGATCTCCATGGGATCTCGCTTCAGCAATTGCAGCTACTATCTCAGGTCTTTTTTTTTCTTTTAAAAAAACTAATTCTTCTTTTAGTTTATTTAATCCGTTTAATGTTATTGGTTCTTTATCCATTTTTTTATTTCCATTTTGCAACCGGAGGTAATGACATCAAAATTCCTTCAACATTACCACCAGTTTGTAGCCCAAATTTTGTTCCTCTATCGTAGAGCAAATTAAATTCTGCGTATCGACCTCTTTTAATATACTGAAACTCTTTATCTTTTAAAGTCCATTTTCTTTTTAATTTTTTTTTAATTATTTCATTAAATAGCATTTGAAATGTAACACCAAGATCTCTGACAAATTTAAAGTCATTTTCAAAATTATCATTTTTATAGTCAAAAAATATTCCACCTATACCTCTGGCTTCTTTTCTGTGAGGTAGATAAAAATATTCATCACACCACTTTTTATATTTTTTATAATAATTTTTATTATGTCTATCGCACATTGCCTTTAATATTTTATGAAAGTTTTTCTTCTCTTTTTCATCTTTTATTGCCGGGGTTACATCCATACCTCCACCAAACCAATTCTTTGTTGTGCAAATAAATCTGGTATTAAAATGCATTGCAGGAATATGGGGATTTTGCATGTGCATAACTATTGATATTCCTGATGCCCAAAATCTAGGATCTTTACTTGCGCCCGGTATATTCTTTTGAAATTGCTTGGGAAATTTTCCATAAACTTTTGAAAAATTTACTCCTACTTTTTCAAAAATTTTTCCATTTTTAAGAATTCTATATTCACCACCACCTTCATCTTTTTTACTGCTTCTATTCCAAGAAGTTGATTTAAAATTTACTTTGTTTTTTTCAATTTTTAAAATGTCGTCACATATTGCATTTTGTAATAGCTTAAACCAATTACTCGCTAAGTCTTTTTTAATTGAAATATCCATTTTATATTAATTCAATTTGACGCAAACTTTCTGCCAAAACAATGGCAACAGACGATGCAATATTAAGAGATCTTACTTGATTATTCATTGGTATTTTTAAACGATTTTTAATAATTTTATGAACCTTCTCGGGTACCCCAGCACTTTCTCTTCCAAACAAAATAGTATCATCAGGCTTAAATTTAAATTTAGTATAATTTATTGAACCCTTAGTTGTCATCAATACGATTCTCTGTTTTTTCTTTGCCTCAAAAAATTTTTCTGAACTTTGATAAAACTCTATTTGACTATAGTCCATATAGTCCATAACCACTCTTTTAAAACGTTTGTCTGATAATAGAAAGCCACATGGTTCAATTATTTCTAATTTAGCACCCAAACAAGCGCAGGTTCTTATGATTGCAGCAGTATTCTGAGGTATATCAGGCTCATACAAAGCTATTTTGGGTCCTAAAATTGTTGAATTCTGTGTCATTCTTTCAGTAGTAAAATAATTATTTTATATTATATGAATTCGTATATTAACTATTTTAAATCAAAAAGAGATAATAATAAAAGCTACTAAAAGTGTCTGAAAAAAAAACAAAAAGAAGAGATTTTTTATTTACAGCTACCACAGCGGTAGGAGCTGTTGGTGCCGCTGCAGTGGTGTGGCCAATGATAGATCAAATGAATCCAGATGCTTCTGTTAAAGCATTAGCTAGCACAGAAGTTGATGTAAGTGCATTAACACCAGGAAATACATTAACTGTTTTGTGGAGAGGTAAACCAGTCTTTATACGAAGAAGAACTAAAGAAGAAATTGATGAAGCAAGAAAAGTAAAGATGGAGGATTTAATTCATCCTGAGAAAGATGAGGATAGAGCTAAAAACCCTGAGTGGCTTGTAATGTTAGGGGTTTGCACACACTTAGGATGTGTACCTTTAAATGACAAAGGCGATTACAATGGATGGTTCTGTCCATGTCATGGATCTCACTATGATACATCTGGAAGAATAAGAAAAGGACCAGCACCTTTAAACATGGAAATTCCTAAATACGAATTTGTTAACGCTAATACAATTAAGATTGGATAAATTGAACACTAATGAGTGATCACGATTACAGACCAAAATCAAAAGTAGGACAATGGTTTAATGATCGATTGCCACTATTAACTCTTGCAAATCATTTAACTGATTATCCAACTCCTAAAAATTTAAATTATTGGTGGACTTTTGGTGGAATTTTAACTTTCTGCTTAATCACTCAAATTATAACTGGATTAACTCTTGCAATGCATTACATCGCTCACGCTGATATGGCTTTTGAGAGTGTAGAGCACATCATGCGTGATGTTAATTATGGTTGGTTAATTAGATATATTCATGCAAATGGTGCATCTATGTTTTTCTTAGCAGTCTACATTCATATTTTTAGATCATTGTTTTACGGTTCTTACAAAGCACCAAGAGAAATAATTTGGATAATTGGAATAATTATTTACTTGCTAATGATGGCAGCTGCATTCATGGGCTATGTATTGCCCTGGGGACAAATGAGCTTCTGGGGAGCAACTGTAATTACAAATTTATTTAGTGCCATTCCTTTAGTTGGAGAGGGTATTGTTACCTGGTTATGGGGTGGATACTCAGTAGACAATCCAACTTTAACCAGATTTTTTACGTTGCATTATCTTATTCCATTTTTAATTTTAGGATTAGTTGTTTTACATATCTGGGCCTTGCATGTTCCTGGAAATAATAATCCAGTTGGAATAGACATCAAAAAACCTTCAAAAGACACTGTGCCTTTCCATCCTTACATCGTAATCAAAGATGGTTTCGCTTTATTAATGTTTATGATTGTTTTTGCATTTTTTGTTTTTTATTCACCAAATATACTAGGTCATGCTGATAATTATATTGAGGCAAATCCAATGGTAACACCCGCACATATTGTACCTGAATGGTATCTATTACCTTTCTATGCAATTTTAAGATCTGTCCCAGATAAATTACTGGGGGTTGTGGCAATGTTATCTGCAATATTAATTCTAGCTGTCTTACCTTGGTTAGATACTTCGAAAATTAGATCTGCAGTATTCAGACCTTTGTATAAACAGTTTTACTGGATACTAGTTGCTGATGTTCTAATTCTTGGTTATGTAGGCGCAATGCCAGCTGAAGGACTTTATTTGTTAATAGCAAGAGTTGCTACGGCATATTACTTTTTACATTTTTTAGTTATTCTTCCTATTTTAGGATTTAAAGAAAAAACTTTACCAGTACCTTTGAGTATAACGGAACCAGTTCTTGGTGGTTCACCTAATTTAGCTACCGCTAGGAAAAAAGAAAGTAAGATAGAATAAGTGAAAAAATTACTTAAAATATTTTCAGTATTATTATTAATTTGTTCGTCAAACACCTTTTCTTTTGCCGCTGAAAAAGTTGATTACTTAAAAACAGATTGGAGTTTTAAAGGACTTTTTGGAAAATTTGACAGAGCTTCTCTTCAAAGAGGATATCAAGTTTACACAGAAGTTTGTGCCTCATGTCACTCAATGAAATACTTAAGTTACAGAAATTTAGCTGAAAAAGGTGGACCAGAATTTCCAGAAGATCAAGCTAAGGCTATTGCAGCTTCATTTGAGGTAATGGATGGACCAAATGCAGACGGTGAAATGTTTGCTAGACCAGGTAAATTATCTGACAAATTTGTAATGCCGTATGATAATGTAAAAGCTGCTCAAGCTGCAAATGGCGGTGCATACCCTCCAGACATGTCTGTTTTGGTTAAAGCTAGAGGTGGTGGTGTTGACTACATATATTCTTTATTACAAGGCTATGAAGAAGCTCCTAGCGGAATGATTTTGGATGATGGTGTTCATTATAATAAGTATATGTATGGAAATAAAATAAGAATGGCTGCTCCACTTTCAGATGGATTAGTCGAGTACGGTGATGGAACAACTGCTACTGTTGAACAAATGTCAAAAGATGTAACAACATTTTTAATGTGGGCTGCTGAACCTCATCTAGAAGCTAGACATCAGATGGGCTTTAAAGCAATTATATACTTAATTATTTTGACAATTCTTGTTTACTTCAGCATGAAAAAGATATGGTCACGTGTTGAATCTGAAGTTTAGTACGTCTCCATCTTTAACAATATAATCTTTACCTTCTAATCTCATTTTTCCATTAGCTTTAGAATTTACCCATCCATCATTAGCAACGAAATCTTCATAAGATATAGTTTCAGCTCTAATGAAACCTTTTTCAAAATCTGTATGAATTTCGCCTGCAGCTTTAGGAGCAGTACAGTTTTTTTGTATAGTCCAAGCCCTTGTTTCATCAGCTCCAGAAGTAAAATACGTATCAAGTTCTAATATTTTATATCCCTTTTGAATTAACATACTTAAACCTGTATCTTTTAAACCAATCATATCCATATAATTTTTTTTTTCGTCATCTGCTAATTCATTTATTTGGTTTTCTATGTCTGCAGAAACAATTAGAGTGTTATCTTTTCCAAATTTTTCAATAAAGTTTTTAGTATATTTGTTTCCATTCTGTACGCTTTGCTCATCTACATTGCAAACAAAAATCTTTGGTTTTATTGATAAAAGACCACTTTGATTAAGTTGTTTTTTATCAAATTGAGAATTTAATGTTGATATATCTTTATCATTATTAATACAGTCTAATGCAATCTCTAAAATTTTAAGCTGATCTTCGTCTACATTTTTCTTATTATTTTTTTCAAGTCTTTTTTGGATAGATTCTAGGTCAGCCAACATCATTTCAGTTTCAATGATCTCAAGATCTCTTATTGGATCAACATTAGGATTAACATTTTGAATATCGTCCGAGTCAAAGCATCTAATCATATGAATAACTGCATCAACTTCTCTTATGTGGGACAGAAATTTATTGCCTAATCCTTCACCTTTAGATGCACCTTTCACAAGACCAGCTATATCTACAAATGAAATAGTTGTATTTATTGTTTTTTTTGATTTTGAAACTTCTGATAATTTGTTCAATCTTTTATCTGGAACAGGGACTACTCCCACATTAGGATCTATCGTACAAAATGGAAAATTTGCAGCTTGGGCTTTGCTTGAGTTTGTTAAAGCATTGAAGAGTGTAGATTTACCCACATTAGGCAAACCAACAATTCCACATTTAAAACTCATTATTTATTATTTACAGTACTAGAGAATAAATCTAATTTCTTTTCGATAAGTATTGAAATAGAATCTGTGATGTTACTGGTAATTTTTTCCAATCCAAGCATTTCATCCTCGTCAAAATTTTGAAGAACAAAATCACTTACTTCCATTTTATCTTTTGGTTTACCAATTCCTATTCGTACTCTTGAATAATCTTTACCAATAAATTTGTCTATTGATGCAATTCCGTTATGTCCTGCATCAGAGCCACCAAATTTTGCTTTTATTTTTCCAAATTCTACATCTAGATCGTCATGAAAAACAATAACATCCTCTGCATCTATTTTAAAATATTCAATTAATTCTCTAATACAAATTCCAGAATTATTCATAAATGTTAAAGGTTTAATTGCATAAACTTTTTTTTCTCCCACATTACCAGTTGTAAGAAGTCCTTTGAATTTTGGTTTTTGTTTTGAAAGTCCAAATTTTTTATTTATTGCATCTATAATCTTGAAACCAATATTGTGTCTATTATTTTCACTGTTTGGAGTTGGATTGCCTAATCCTACAAGTAGTAGCATAAAATATTAATATTGGAGGATAAAATTCAATTTTAATTAACTTATTTTTTTTCTTCAGCAGGTTTTTTATCTTCACCTTCTTTTTTATCACCTTCAGCTGCTGGCTTATCTCCACCTTCAGCTGCTGCCGCTTCTGCTCCTTCAGCACTTTCTCCCTCAGCCGCCTCAGCTTCTGCAGGTTTTTCAGGTTCTTTCATAACAGTCGGAGCTGCTAGAGTTGCAATTACGAAATCTCTTCCCTGAATTGTAGGAGTTACGTCACTGTCAAGATTTATAGAAGAGATCTTAAAACTCTCTCCAATATCAACTCCATCAAGATCTATGACAAGATTTTCAGGAATTTTTTCGCTTGGGCATTTTAGCTCAACTTTTCTCCGTACAATGTTTAAAACCCCACCTCTTTTTAAACCAGGAGATTTTTCATGATTTAAAAATTTTACTGGAACTTCAATTCTAACTTTTATGCCTGAAACTATTCTTAGAAAGTCTACATGAATTGGCTCATCTGAAATAATGTCATATTTTATTTCTCTTGGTAGAACTTTTTGAGGTTTACCATCAATATTTAAAGTTATGATACTTGATAAAAAGTTTTCTTTTTCAATTAGTGACTTGAGTATTTTTTTTGATATTGAAATTTTCTCGTTTTGAGCCTCTCCACCATAAATTATAGCAGGCACATTACCATTATCTCTTAATGAATTTAATTCACCTTTAGTTTTGGTATTTCTGATGTTAGCGTCTAATGAATTCATAAAAACAAGGGTTTTTAGCTCAAGTTACTTAATAACTCAAGGTATTTATTTGAATAAATCTGATACCGAGGTTGAATTAGATATTCTTTTAATTGCTTCTCCCATAAGCCCTGAAATTGACAGAACCTCAATGTTTTTAACACCTTTAGTTCTGCTCATGTTATCGATTGTATCAGTTATTACTAAATTCTTAATTACTGAATTTTTAATTTTTTTTACAGCTTCACCGCTGAGTACACCATGAGTTATATACACATAAACTTCTTTAGCCCCTCTATCTTTAAGAGCTTTAGCTGCATTTACTATTGTTCCACCAGAATCGATTATATCATCTACAATTATACAAGTTTTACCTTTTACATCTCCAATGACATTCATGACTTGAGATTGACCTGGTTTTGGTCGTCTTTTATCTACAATTGCTAATCCAACATTTAAGAGCTTACCTAGAGCTCTTGCTCTCTCAGTTCCACCCACATCTGGAGCAACGCAAATAAGGTTTTTACTTTTTATCTTTTTTTTGACATGTCTTGCAAAAATAGGTGTTGCAAACAAGTTGTCGACTGGAATATCAAAGAAACCTTGAATTTGACCTGCATGTAAATCAACAGTAACTACTCTGTCAGCACCCGCTTTTGTAATTAGGTTTGATACTAATTTCGCAGAAATTGAAGTTCTAGGTACTACCTTTCTGTCTTGTCTAGCATATCCAAAATATGGAATTACGGCAGTTATGTTTTTTGCGGAAGATCTTTTTAGTGCATCAATACACAACAAAAGCTCCATCAAATTATCATTAGCAGGCGAAGATATAGATTGAATAATAAAAATACTGTTCCCTCTGATATTTTCATTTATTTCAACATAAATTTCTCCATCAGAAAAATTTCTAATACTAGAGTTTACTAATTTAGATTTTAGATATTTAGCAATATTCTTGCTTAATGGTTTGTTGCTATTTCCGGATAATAATTTCATTAGAAATGCCTAATAAAGCATAATTATTGAAATATTTCTACCATAATCATCATGATTTAGCCTTAACGCTCTTCTTGCACTAAAAAAATTATTATTAATATCAAATGTATCAATATTTAAAGACTCAATATTTTTTATTTTATTCTTTAAAAGACATGATTTTACATATTTAGGTAAATCAAAATAAAGCTTTTTGTACTTAATTTTAAAAAATTTATTATTTTTTTTATCTTTTTTTATAAATTTTCTTTTAAAATCTTGTTTGACTTCATAATTTTTAGCTGAGATTGCAGGTCCGATAGCTGCAGTAATATTTTTAGGATTAGATCCTTTTTTGATCATAAATTGGATTACTTTGCTAATTATATCTTTGTATGCACCTTTCCACCCTGCATGAATTGCAGCAACTAATTTTGTTCTTTCATCACAAATTAAAATCGGCACACAGTCAGCAGTTAAAACACCAATTGGGATATTTTTTTGATTTGTAATTACCGCGTCTGCTTTTGGTTTTGATCTAAATTTATTTTTTTCATTAATATAAATAAACTTATTACTATGTATTTGATGAAGTAAAAAAATACTTTTAGCGGTGCTTTTTATTTTTTTTTTAACTATTTGTAAATTTTTTTTAATATCTGAGGGATTATCTTTAGAACCTGGGCCACAGTTTAAACTTTTATAAATTTTTTTTGATTTACCACCAGTTTTATTAAAAAAACCATGTTTAATTATTTTTATTTTTGAAAGTTTTTTTGATTTTATCAATTTTGAAAACCTGTCTTAAAATTGTTTCTCTTATTTTTTACAAGCATGACTTTGAACAATTCACCCATTTGATTTTCATCTATTAAACGTCTTACTCTATAAAATAAATCTGCTTTTTTAGAAAATGCTATATTTTTGCTGATTATTTCTGCTCTGTGAAGAATACCCATATTTGTTAAAAATTTTTTTTGATTTGTAAAAATTGAATTAATTTCTTTAAACTGATTTATAAATTTTTCAAAGGAATGAAAGTTTATATTGTAAGTAATATCAGAGTCTCCAATATTTTCTAAAACGTTAGAATATTTGTGATTATTTACTGCCTGAAGAGTTTCATGCATTTTGCTATCTGCATAACCATAATCAATAACTAACATTCCTCCATCATTTTTTTGTATTAAGTCACATATTGTTCTTAAATATTTAAAAGTATCTGGCGAATATTCTATAACGCTCTGATCTTTTGATATTTCGAAATTAAGATGTTTTTCAATTGTATCTATATCAATTTTTTCATCTTTAAATTCAGCTTTGTTAGGATCACTCAAATTCACAAATCTTTCAACCCAACCATCTTTTTTTTTAAAAAATTGTTTGATTGGTATGGCATCAAAGAATTCATTAGCTAAAAAAATTGTTGGGTTTGAGTTTATTTTTTCAATGTTTTTTAACCATGAAAATTTTTTAGAATTTAAATTTTTCTTCTGTTCATTTAATAAAAAATCACTTTTTTCATGAATTACAAAACTGCAGGCATTGTAACATTCTGGAAAATTTATAAGTGTCTCATCTATGACTTTCATCATTTCACCATTTCCAGCTCCCAGTTCTAGCAAATTAAATTTTTTCGGAGAGCCAATGCTTTTCCAAAAAGTGATCGTCCAAATTGCGATAATCTCTGAAAATAATCTTGTGACATTGGGAGCGGTAATAAAGTCTCCATCTTCACCAAAAGGATTTTTTTTCATATAAAAACCTTTGTCCTTATCGTAAAGAGCAAAATTTATAAATTGATCTAATGGTAAATTATTTGTTTTAGCGAGTTTCATATTTTAAATAAAATAAGATTACTCCTGATATTATAAATATTAAACTTACTACTTGCCCCATCGTTAAGTTTAAAAGTATATAACCAAGCTGTTCATCTGGTACTCTGTAAAATTCAATAACAAATCTGAAAATTGAGTAAATTATTAAAAATAATCCTGAAATCACACCAGGTTTGTTTGAAAATTTATTTTTAAAATAAAGTAATAATAAAAATAAAAATAAACCCTCTAATAGTGCTTCATATAATTGTGAGGGATGCCTAGGAAGATTATCTACCTGAACAAATGTTACTGCCCAGGGTACATTAGTTATAGTTCCATACAGCTCTGAATTTATAAAGTTTGCTACTCGTCCAAAAAATAATCCGACCGGAGCTACTAAAGCGACAATATCTAAATATAAGAACGGGTTTTGATTATTTTTTTTAGCGAAAAATATAGATGCGAAAATAACTCCAATTAAACCACCATGGAAGGACATTCCTCCTTGCCAAATTTTAAATATATCTAATGGATTATTTATATAAAAACTTAAATTATAAATAAAAATATAACCGAGTCTTCCTCCTAAAATTATACCGATAATTAAATAAGTTAAATAATCATCAAATTTATTTTTAACTTCCATGTCTTGGATAAATAATTTTTTAGCGAGAATCCAGCCTAATATAATTCCAAATATATAAGCTAAAGAATACCACCTGATTTCTAAAGAAAATATTTCTAAGGCTACTGGGTCAAAATTATTAATGAACATTTTTAATAATACTTATAATGTATATCTTAAATATGAAAAATTCTAAATTTATAATTGATAAGTTTGCTAAATTAATAGAGCAGGGACTAGTATCTTCAAAAGACTTAACTACTGAATTATTTAATATCTTAAAATCTAAAAGAGATGAGTTTGTTTTTAAAATGAGACTTACAAGTAAAGATGAATTTGAAGTACTCTCAAAACGTGTTGAGAATCTTGAAAATAAAATAAATAAACTTGAGAAAAAAAAAAGTAAAAAAGTCAAACAGGCAAGAAAACCTTAACTCTTAAACCATCCATTTTTGATTTTTCTAACATTATATTTCCTCCATGAGATTTGATAATGTCAGATGAAATTGATAAACCAAGACCAACACTTGATTTCGAGTCTGCTCGACCCTTATCTATTTTATAGAAAGGTTTAAATACATTTTCATACTCATTTTTTGGTATTCCAGGACCATCATCATCAATAATAATGAATAAATTTGTATTTTTTTTACTTAAGCTAATTTCAACTTTATTTGCATATTTCAGTGAATTATCAATTAGATTATTAAGACACCTATTAATCAAATTTTTTCTGCCATTAAAGTAAATTCTTGGTGTTAAGTTTTGTGAAATATTTTCGTTGTTATATTTTTCAATAACTTCTGAAATTAATTCAGATAGATTAAACATTTCATCTTTTTCAACATATGATGAGCTGGTGAATTGCAAATATTCATTTAGCATTTTCTCCATTTCATTTATGTCTTCAGTCAATTTATTAACAGTTTCTTTATCTTTTATAAAAGCTAATTGTAATTTCATCCTTGTTAAGGGTGTCCTTAAATCATGACTTATTCCAGATAACATTTCTGTTCTTTGATTTAAGTGTCTTTCAATTCTCTTTCTCATTTTATCAAATTCATGTCCTGCTTGTCTTATTTCAAGGGCTCCTGAAGGTTTGAATTCTTCAATATTTTCTCCTTTACCAAACCTTTCAGCCGCACGAGCTAGATTAGTGATTGGTCTAGTTTGATTTTTTAAAAAAATTAGAGAAATGATCACCATTATAATTGCAGGTACTGTAATCCAAAGTGCAAATATTCTTGCTGAAGAACTTGCAACCCTATCTTTAGGCACTAAAAATTTAAAATAACCATCTTCATATTTTATTCTTAAATCAATTAATTCTTTATAACTTGTTGTATCAAACCAGTATTCATTTAATCCAAATTTAGATTTTAGTTCTCTTCTTAAAGTTCTATCTATAGGACTAAACCATCTTTCAGTATCTGTATTTTGTAATTTTTCGTTATTGGTGAACTCAATATTTAAATCTAAAAATATGGAAAAAAGATCTAGCAACTCTTGTTTATTTTCTTGCTCACTTCCATAGGCTTCAATAAATGTACTAATTTCATTTACCAAGGTTCTCGTCATACCTTTGTTTGTTTTGATCCAAAGGCTATCAAAAAAAACAACTGTAATTACTAGTTGCAAAACCAAAACTGGAATCGCAACTATAAGAAGTGCTCTATAAAATAATCTTTTTGGTAATATTTTTTTTAAGTAATCACTCAATCCAGAGAACATATCCTGCACCTCTTATTGTTTGCAAAAATTTTGGATTTTTTGGATCAATTTCAATTTTTTTTCTAAGTCGAGTAATAATAACATCTATTGATCTCTCCTTATCTAAATTAATTAATTGACCAATATCTTCCCTAGAAAATGTTTTGCCTGGGTTATTAATCATTTTTTCTAAAATCGTTTTTTCCGTTGCATTAATCTTAAATTCTTTATCACTTTTAAATATTAAAAGTTTATTCAAATCAATTTTCACATTGGCAAAATCAATAACCCTTTTCTGATCTGTTTTGATAGTTTTATTTAATATGTTCTGTATTCTTAGAATTAATTCTTTTGGTTCAAATGGTTTTGGTAAATAATCATCAGCACCAATCTCTAACCCTTCAACCCTTTCACTTGCCTCTCCTTTGGCAGTGAGAAGTATAACTGGTGTATCTAATTTTTTTTTATTTTCTTTTAAAAATTCAAGTCCACTTTTACCAGGCATCATGATATCCAAAACTATCAAATCAAACTTAATTATTTTTATTTTCTCGGATGCATTTTCTGCATTTTCAGCAGTAGTAACTAAAAATTTATTTTCATTTAAATACTTTTTTACAAGAGATCTAATTCCATCATCATCATCAACCACTAGTATATGTGCAATAAACTTATCCATTAATTATTTTACTTAGTACATTATCAAAATTTATAACTTCTTCAGAACTTGAATTTAATAAAGCATTATAAATTCTCTTTTTTTGTAAATTGAAAATTTCATTAAAAATTTTTTTACCTTTATCATTAAGAAAAACATGCTTTACTCTAGTATCTTGGTCATCTTTTTTAAAAATGACGATTTCAAGTTTAATCAAATCTTTGAGAACACGATTTAAGCTTTGTTTTGTGACTTTTAATCTCTTAAGCAGCTCAGAAATTGAGATCCCTTCATACATTGACAGTAAATGAATTACTTTATGGTGTGCTAAACCAATTGAATATCTATCTAATATTTTTTTAGAGTCAGAAAAGGTTTCTCTGTAGCTTACGAATAGTTTTTCAATTAGATCTTTAAGCTGGTCATCTTTTAAATATAAAAGTTCTTTCATAATAGGTAAGTTATATTGACATATTAAAGATACAAAGATATTTTTCATTTATAAATTAAAAAAAATTTTCACACATGATACCTTACGACAAGCGATCTGGAAAAATATGGTACAACAACGAATTAGTTGATTGGGCTGACGTTAAATTACATGTTTTAAGCCATGGTATGCACTACGCTAGTTGTGTATTTGAGGGTGAGAGAGTTTATGATGGTTCAATTTTCAAATTAGAGGAGCACACAGCTAGATTTTTTCATTCCGCAAGAAGAATGGGTTTTGAAATTCCATATACAGAAGAAGAAATCAATAATGCATCCAATAAAATTATAGCAACTCAAAAAGTAGAAAATGGTTATGTAAGACCTGTTGCTTGGAGGGGTAGTGAGATGATGGCTATTTCTGCGCAACAAACAAAAATACATGTTGCGATTGCAACATGGGAATGGGGATCATATTTTGATCCCAAACTAAAAGTAGAGGGAATAAGATTAAATATTTCAAATTGGAGAAGGCCTGCACCTAATACAATCCCATGGGATACCAAGGCATCAGGTCTTTATATGATTTGTACTCTCTCAAAACATGAGGCAGAAAAGCAAGGATATACAGATTCTTTAATGCTTGATCACGAAGGGAATATTGCTGAAGCGACTGGTGCAAATATTTTTTTCAAAGATAAAAATGGAGAAATTCATACTCCAATACCAGATTCTTTTTTAGATGGTATTACAAGAAGAACCGTAATTGGAATTGCAAAATCAAAAAATATAAAAGTACATGAAAGAAAAATTAGTCCAACCGAATTACCTAATTTTGTTGGATGCTTTTTAACAGGAACAGCAGCAGAGGTAACACCAGTATCTTGTATTGCTGAAAATCAGTTTAAAGTTTGTGATACTATTATTGATTTAAATGAAAGTTATCAGGCATTAGTTAGGAAGAAAAAAGCAGCCTAGTCTTTATTATCTTCAGACATAGCGTGATCAATACCTTTTCGCATATAATCATATGCAGTAAAAAGTGTTAAAGCAGCTGATAACCACAAAAGAATTATACCTATAGTTTGAGCATTATAATCTTGGAAATTAATTATTTTATTTCCAGTATCTCCAGACAATAAAAGAGCAATTGATACCATTTGTAATACTGTTTTAAGTTTAGCAAGGTTTGAAACAGGAAGTTTTATTTTTCCCTTTGCTAAAAATTCTCTCAAACCTGAAATTAAAATTTCTCTTGTAAGAATTATTATTGCTGCAATTACCTCATAATTTCTGATTGTTCCATCCATAACCAGAAGTATTAATGCTGTAGCAACAATGATTTTATCAGCTATAGGATCTAATAATTCACCCAGTTTAGACTCTACTCCAAACATTCTAGCCAACATACCATCCAAGAAGTCTGTAAATGATGCAATGATAAATAATATCAAAGCAGTAAGATCACCATAAAATCCTGGAAGATAAAAAGCTAAAACAAAAAAGGGAACAATTATTATTCGCCCTATCGTTAATATGTTTGGAATTTTTTTTAGCATAATTATTCGTGAAAAAAGTTATATATCTTTTTTGCTACTTTTTCTTCAACACCTTCTACAGATTTTATTTCATCTAAGCTAGCAGACTCAACCGATCTTGCAGATCCAAAATGGTTCAATAAAGCTCTTTTTCTTATAGCCCCAATCCCCTCTATTTGATCTAACAGAGATTTGCTTATACCTTTTTTTCTCTTTGCTCTGTGAGCGCTTATGGCAAATCTATGTGATTCATCTCTTATTCTTTGAAGAAAAAATAGGGTAGGGTCATTTCTAGTGAATTTATATTCTTTACCATTGTGAAAAAAAGTTTCATTTCCACTATTTCTAAATTTACCTTTTGCTATTGCAATAATTGGAATGTCGTGAAGTCCTAATTCATTAAGGCTCTCTCTAGCGACCGAATATTGACCCTTTCCTCCATCCACTAGAACCAAATCAGGAAAAGCAAGGTAATTATCTTTTTCTTGAACTGCTCTTTTGAACCTTCTATTTAATACCTCTCTCATCATTCCATAGTCGTCTTGCTCATTTTTTTTATGCTTAATATTAAATTTTCTATATCTTTTTTTGATAAATCCTTCATCGCCGTAGGCTATTAAAGCGCCAACACTATTTGTGCCTTGAATATGACTATTATCATAAACCTCGATTAAGTTTATATTGGTTTCTAAATTAAATTTTTTAGCTACTGCATCGAACAATTCTTTATTATTCTGACTTTCATAAAGTTTTCTATTTAGACTATCCTTTGCGTTTTTAATTGCTTGATTAATTACTTTTAGTTTTGATCCTTTTTTCGCAACTGAAATATTTATTTGTTTACCTTCTTTTTGTGTTAGTGTTTTTTCAATTAGTACTTTTTCCTTTATTTCCTCTGAAAGGATAACCGATGCAGGAACACTTTTATTTTCATAAAATTGAGAAACAAATGAATTAAGGATTTCACTAAACTTTTCATCTGGATCGTGTTTTGGGAAAAAAGCTTGATTGCCCCAATTTTGTTTTGATCTATAAAAAAATACTTGAATACAAGTTTTTCCAGATTCTTTATATCCAGCAATAACATCTGCCTCAACTAAATTTGCTTCATTAATTCTCTGTGAAGATTGAATTATGTTTAATGCTTTAATTCTATCTCTTAAAATTACAGCTTTTTCAAAATCAAGATCCTCGCTTGCTTTTTCCATTTGATTAGAAAGATTTTTTTGAATTTTCCTAGATTTGCCTGAAACAAATTCAATAGCATCTTCTACTGTTTGATTGTACTCCTCTTTTTTAACGTATCCTACACAAGGTCCAGAACATCTTTTTATTTGATATAAAATACAAGGTCTTTCTCTGTTTTTGAAAACTGTGTCATCACAAACTCTTAAATGAAAAATTTTTTGGATCATTTTGATTGTCCAATTAGCTGAACCAGCAGAGGCAAAAGGTCCAAAGTAAAAACCTTCTTTTGTTTTTTTTCCTCTATGTCTTTTTATTTGAGGCCACTTATCTTTATTACCAATAAATATGAATGGAAATGACTTATCATCACGTAAAAGAATATTAAATTTTGGTTTGTGTTTTTTAATTAAATTTGCTTCTAGAAGTAATGCTTCACTTTCATTAGATGTTGTTGTTATCTCTAATTTTCTTGTTTGAGACAACATTCGTTCAGTTCTAATTATATGATTTTTTTCTGCAACATAACTCTTTAATCTATTTGGTAAATTTTTGGCTTTACCCACATAAAGTATTTCATTTTTTTCGTTAAGCATCCTGTATACGCCTGGAAGTTTTGGTACTAGAGGTAGCTCTTTTTTAATTACTTCTTTTCCTAATTCAGAGCTTATCATGGCTTCTCTTTTTGGTAATTTGAATACCAACAGATGAACACTGTTTTAAAATTTCTAATTTTTCAATTTTTAGCATTATTTTTGCAATCCTTTTGTCTTTAAATAATTCGTCAAAAACAGCTTCTGCTAAAGTTTCTAGGAAATTATAATGTTTCTTTTTTACAAGTTTCGTAATTAATTTTACTATAGTTCCATAATTAACAATGGATTTGATATCTTTATCGCTTGAAGGTTTTTTGTCCTCATAGTCTATTTCAAGACTAAATTTAACTTTTTGTGGTTTTTCTTTTTCAAAATCGTAATAACCAAGTTTTAAATCTAATATTAATTCATTAATTAGGATTTTTTTCTCATAATTAAATAGGCTTTTATTTTTATCTATTTTGACAATTTTTAAATTATTTTTTTTCATTCTTTACCCATTACATCTGGTGTTTGCCAGTTAAGATTTTGACCACTATCAATAGCTAAAACTTGACCAGTAATAGATATATTTTTAATAAAAAAGTCAACAGCATTACATATTTGTTCCACATCAACTTGTCTTTTAAGAGGTGTTGCTAAATATTGCTTTTTGAAATGTTTTTCAGATTGTCTTTGATTTTTTATAGTGGGTCCAGGTGCAATTGCGTTTACTCTTATATTTGGAGCCAAACTCATAGCGCTAGTTTTTGTTAAAGTATATAAACCAGTTTTACTAAGAGTGTAGGAAAAAAAGTAAGGGGTTAATTTGAAAACTCTTTGATCAATAATATTTATAATATTATTATTTTTACCTTTAACATTTTTAGCAAATTCTTTCGTTAATAATGCGGGCGCTCTTAAATTGGTTCTTAAATGCTTACTCCAACTATCCAATGAAAAATTTTCTAATTTATCATTTTCAAATAAAGAGGCGTTATTAACAAGACAATCAAAAAACTTTAATTTAGATTTTGCAAATTTAATTATTTTTTTTATATCAGTTTCTTTGCTTAAATCACCTTTAACTAAGTATACTTTTGTGCCTTTGTTAGATAACTCTTTTTTTAATTTTTCTGCTTTTAATTTTGATTTATTATAATGGATTAAGATTTCAATATTTGGACCAGATAACTTTCTTGCAATTGCAGCACCCATTCGAGTAGCTCCACCAGTAATAATTATTTTCTGTGCTTCCATTTCTTATCTCTTTTTTTTGTAACTTTAGTTCCTGGCATACCCATAGTTGATCTACCTTTTGGATAAAGCTTATTTTTTACGTCATACTGCCTTATTTTTGGATTTAATGTAATTTCTAATTCAGTGCTTTCTAATTTTCTTATCTCATCTCGTATTTTAGCAGCTTCTTCAAACTCTAAATTAGATGCCGACTCTTTCATTTTTTTATCTAGAGCTTTGAGGTGTTTTTTAAGATTTCCTCCAACATTAGACCCTTCGCTTACTTTAACGTAGTCTTTTTCATAAACACTTTCTAGAATATCACTGATTTCTTTTTTTACCGATTTTGCATCTATCTTGTGTTTCTTATTGTAAGCTAACTGAATTTTTCTTCTTCTATCAGTTTCAGCAATTGCCTTTTTTATACTTTTCGTTTCCTTGTCTGCATATAAAACTACTTTACCATCAACATTTCTAGCTGCTCTTCCTATAGTTTGAATTAAAGATGTTTCAGATCTTAAAAAACCTTCTTTATCAGCATCTAAAATTCCAACTAAAGCACATTCAGGAATATCTAATCCTTCCCTTAATAAGTTAATTCCAACTAAAACATCAAATACACCCATTCTTAGATCTCTCATGATTTCAATTCTTTCTAATGTATCAATATCTGAGTGAAGGTACCTTACCTTTATGCCGTTCTCATGAAGATATTCGGTTAAATCTTCAGCCATTTTTTTAGTGAGTGTTGTTACTAATACTCTATGATTATTTTCTATAACTCTTTTACATTCATGCATTAAATCATCCACTTGATTTTTTGCAGGTCTTATTTCTACAGGAGGATCAATTAATCCTGTTGGTCTAATTACCTGATCTATAAACTGACCTTTTGTTTGTTCTAGTTCCCATGGCCCAGGAGTTGCGGAAACAAATACAGTTTGAGTTCTCATTAAATCCCATTCTTCAAATTTTAATGGTCTATTATCCATACACGAAGGAAGTCTGAATCCGTATTCTGCTAAAGTACTTTTTCTTGATCTATCACCTTTATACATTCCATTAAGCTGAGGCACTGTAACGTGACACTCATCTACAAATATTAAAGTGTTATCTGGAAAGTATTCAAAAAGAGTGGGAGGAGGCTCTCCTGGTTTTCTTCCTGACAAAAACCTTGAATAGTTTTCAATACCAGCGCAAGAACCTGTGGCTTCAATCATTTCAAGATCAAATTTAGTTCTTTCTTCTAATCTCTGTGCTTCTAATAATTTATTTTCAGCACGGTGTTTCTTTAAAGTTACTTCTAATTCTTTTTTTATATTAATTACTGCTTGTTCGATTGTAGGCTTAGGAGTGATGTAGTGACTATTTGCATAAACTTTTACTAAACTTAATTCTCTTACTTTATCACCAGTTAACGGATCAAACTCTTCTATCTGTTCTAATTTATCTCCAAATAGACAAAGTCTCCAAGCTCTATCTTCTAAATGAGAGGGAAATATTTCTAAATATTCTCCTCTTGCTCTAAATGTTCCTCTATAAAAATTTTGATCATTTCTTTTATATTGTAGAGCAACTAAAGATTTGATTATTTCTTCTCTGTTGTAGTCATAATTTTTTTGAAGAGTTAGCGTCATTTTACTGTACGCTTCAACTGAACCTAATCCATAGATACACGAAACACTTGCTACAATTAAAACATCATCTCTTTCTAAAAGAGATCTAGTTGCTGAGTGCCTCATTCTATCAATTTGTTCATTTATAGAGGCTTCTTTCTCAATATACGTGTCCGATCTCGGCACATAAGCTTCTGGAGTGTAATAGTCATAGTATGAAACGAAATATTCAACAGCATTGTCTGGAAAAAAGGTTTTCATTTCCCCATAAAGTTGAGCAGCAAGAGTTTTGTTTGGAGCTAAAATCAGGGCAGGTCTATTAGTAGCTTCAATTACTTTAGCCATTGTAAAAGTTTTTCCAGATCCCGTTACACCAAGCAAAACTTGATTAAATTGATCTTTGTTAGCACCATTTACTAATTTTTTAATCGCTTCAGGCTGATCACCAGCAGGTTTAAAATCAGATTTAATTTTGAATTTTTTTCCACCCTCTAGTTTTCCACCTATTTTAGGATTTTTACTCTGAATATCTGTAATTAAATCTTGATAAGTATTTTCCATATATTAAACAACGTAGTAGAATTTATTTATATTTCAATGAGCATAATATCAGACAGTTTAAAGAAGATTAAACCATCACCTACTATTGCAGTTACTCAAAAAGCAAGAGAATTAAAAGCTGCTGGAAAAGATGTTATTGGATTAGGTGCAGGGGAACCAGATTTTGATACTCCAGATAACATTAAGCAAGCAGCTATAAAAGCAATTAACGATGGTGATACAAAATACACAGCAGTAGACGGTACTCCAGAATTGAAAAAAGCGATTGTAGAAAAATTTAAAAAAGAAAATAATTTAGATTATACAACTGATCAAATTACAGTTGGTGCTGGTGGTAAGCATGTAATTTATAATGCAATGATGGCTACATTAAACGAAGGTGATGAAGTTATAGTTCCTGCTCCTTATTGGGTTTCTTATCCTGATATGGTTTTATTAGCTGGAGGAAAACCAGTGATAATGGAATGTGATGAAAAACAAGGTTTTAAAATAAATCCAATTGATCTTGAAAAGTTTATAACTCCAAAAACTAAATGGATTATTCTTAATTCTCCTTCAAACCCTACTGGAGCATGTTATTCAGAGCAAGATATCAAAGCAATAGCAGCTATCTTAGAAAAACATAATCATGTGTATATTTTGAGCGATGATATTTATGAACACGTGACTTATGAGGGTTTTAAATTTTTTACAATTGCTCAAATTAATAGTTTAAAAGATAGAGTGCTTACAATGAATGGTGTAAGTAAAGCTTACTCAATGACAGGCTGGAGAATAGGGTATGCAGCTGGTCCAAAAGATATTGTTAAAGCTATTGCTAAAATTCAATCACAATCAACAACTAATCCTTCCTCTATTAGCCAAGCAGCTGCAGTTGAGGCACTAAGTGGAACACAAGATTTTATTAAGGAAAGAGCAAACTCGTTTCAGGAGAGAAGAGATTTTGTGGTTAATGCTTTAAATGCAATAGATGGAATTGAATGCCTCAATCCAGATGGAGCGTTTTATGTTTTCCCAAGTTGCAAAGGTTTAATGGGTAAAAAAGATCCAAATGGAAATGAAATTAAATCTGATACTGATTTTGTTCAATCATTATTAGAGAATAGTGGGATTGCTGTAGTTCAAGGTTCTGCATTTGGTTTAGAAGGTTTTTTCAGAATTTCTTATGCAACATCAATGGATAATCTTAAGAAAGCAATGGATAAAATATCTATTTTTTGTAAATCCTTAAATTAATGAAAACAGCCCTAGTGTTTGGTTCATCAGGTTTAGTTGGTGGGCATCTAGTTAATCAACTTATTCTGAATTCAAATTATTCAAAAATAAAGATTTTTGTTCGTTCAAAAATAGAACTTATTAATCCAAAAATTGAAATTATTGACACTAATTTTAATGATTTAGAAAAGCATAGAAATGATATTACAGGTGAAGACTGTTTTTTTTGTATTGGAACAACAAGAAAAAACTCACCTAATAAAAATGAATATGAAAGAATTGAGCTCAACATTCCTAGACAAATTGCCCAAATCGCTAAATCAAATTCAATTAAATCATTTTTTTTTGTTTCATCTGGTTATGCAGATCCAAAAAGTTCAGGTGATTATTTAAAATTCAAAGGTTTAGTTGAACAAGAAATTAAAAATCAAAATTTTGATAAAATTGGGATCATGAGACCATCTTTCTTATTGGGAAATAGAAAAGAAAAAAGAATAGGTGAAAAATTTGGTATAATATTATTTAAATTGTTAACTCCAATTTTAATTGGATCTTTAAGAAAAATGAGACCAATTAGGGCAGAAATAGTCGCCAAAGCAATGGTAAAGTTGGCAAATGAAAATATTAATCAAAGTATATTTGAATCAAATGAGATTGCTGAATTAGTGAGATAGGAATTTTTCAGCTTCTAATGCTGCCATACAACCCATTCCTGCAGCTGTAACGGCTTGTCTAAAAGTTTTATCTTTTACATCTCCAGCTGCATAAACACCAGGAATATTAGTTTCTGTTGAGTCAGGTTTGGTAATTAAATATCCTTCATTATCCATTTTTAATTGATCTTTAAAAAGTTGAGTAGCTGGATCATGACCAATAGCAATGAATACGCCATCAAGTTTCAATTCTTGTATTTTATTTGTTTTAACATTTTTAATCTTAATTCCTTTGACATTTTTAGGATCTTTATCACCTAACACATCTTCAACTACAGAGTCCCAAATTATTTCTATTTTTTTATTTTCCATTAATTTTTTTTGAAGCATTTTTTCAGCTCTCAAACTATCTCTTCTATGAATTAATTTTACTTTAGATGCAAACTTTGTAAGGAACATTGCTTCTTCAACCGCTGCATTACCTCCTCCAACTACAGCAACTTCTTTATTTTTAAAAAAGAAACCGTCACAAGTTGCACAAGCAGAAACTCCAAATCCTCTAAATTCCTGTTCTGATTTTATATTTAACCATCTTGCTTGAGCTCCAGTAGAAATAATAATGCTATCAGCAGTATATTTCTGGCCACTATCACCAATTGCTTCAAATGGTGAACTTTTTAAATTTACAGATCCAATATGGTCTTCAATCATTTCAGTTCCAACTGCTTTTGCTTGTTCTTTCATTTGATCCATTAACCATGGCCCCTGAATAACTTCAGAAAATCCTGGATAATTTTCAACATCAGTTGTTGTTGTTAATTGTCCTCCTGGCTCAGATCCATAAACTAAAATAGGATTTAACATTGCACGAGCAGCATAAACTGCTGCAGTGTATCCAGCTGGACCTGATCCAATTATTAACACTTTTGTGTGTTTAGTTGGATTTTGACTCATATGAAAGCTATATAGTGATTAATGACTAAATTAAAAGGTATTTTATTAACTCAAGGTATGCATGGCATGATAAGCCAGGTAGAAGGTTTAGCAAAAGCTTTAGATTTGGATTTTACACACCATAAGGTTGAACTAAATAATTTTTGGAAAATTGTTCCTCCAAAATTAACTCCAATATCACAAAATGTTTATAAAAAAATAAACGAGTATGATTTTGATGTAATTATTTCATGTGGAAGAAAAAGTGTGATTCCATCAATCCACTTAAAAAGTATTTCAAAAAAAAAAATTTTAAATATTCATATTCAAGATCCAAAGGTAGATTTTAATCATTTTGATTTTATTGTTGCTCCCGAACATGATGGGATAAGCGGTACAAATGTAATTAAAACAAAAGGTGCAATTCACTATTTAACGGAAAATGAAATTGAAGAAAATAGAGGTTATTTAAATTCATATATCAAACAGGATAATAGAAAAGTTTGGTGTTTGATAATGGGTGGTCCTACAAAATATTATGAGTACTCAACAAAAAATATGAAGCATATCTTTTCAATTTTTTACAAACTATTGAAAAAACATGATTTTCAACTTGTGGTGATACCTTCAATGAGAACACCATTAAATACTATACATTATGCAAAAGAGTTTTTTGGAGAAAATCACACTGTGATTATGAATGTTGATAAAAAAGCTTATCTTTCAGCTTTAGCAATTTCGGAAAATATAGTTGTTACATGTGACTCTAGCTCTATGATATCTGAAGCTGCTTTGACTGGAAAACCAATTTATGTTGCTAATATTTTACCAAAAAGAAAAGATGTCAGATTTCAAAATTTTAGAAATTTATTTAGAGAATTAAATATTACTAGAAACTTAGGTGAAGAAATTGAAAATTGGAACTATCAAAAATTAGATGAAACGAATAGAGTAGCAAAAATTATTAAAGAAAAAATTCAATCATAATGTCATTTTTAAATTCAATTAAAAATAATTCAAAACAACATAATTTCCCTTTTGATCATTGGGAGTATAGTGATGCTTTGTCAGCAGAGGCAATTGATGAAATAGTTAAAGCTGACATTCCTGATGTCAGTAAACATAATCTTAATTATGATGGAACAAGAGCAATAGATGGTGGAGCTGCAGAATTTAGAAAAGGTATAGCTTCAGGCGGGCAAGCAATAAAGTTTAGATGTTTTATTAATAAAGAAAACTCATCTCAATTTCCAAGTTTAGTAAAATTTATAAATGAACTTCAGTCTAAAGAAACATATGAAACAATTTCTAAAATGATAAATAAAGATTTATCAAATTCCTATGTTAGGGTTGAGGTTATATGTGACCGAGAGGGTTTTTGGTTAAAACCTCATTGTGATATAAAAGAAAAGCTTATGTCAGGCTTAATATTTGTTAATAAAACAAATGAATCTGAGGATTTAGGAACTGATTTTTACAATGAAAAATTAGAGAAGGTTAAGACACTTCCTTACAAACATAATTATGGTTATCTTTTTACCAGCGGACCAAACACATGGCATGGTATGGAGAAGAAAAAAATCGTAAAAGAAAGACGATGTATTCAAGTAAATTATGTTACCTTTGAAACCGATTGGAAAGTAAATACCTAAACGTCCTGAAGAGAAGTCACTTCTAATTTTTTTGTTTTCAGCGATCTAATTGCCTCTAAACATGCTTGAGCAGTGGACATATTAGTACAATAAGGAACCTTATTTTTAAGTGTCGCTCTTCTTAAGGCTATAGCATCACTCAATCGATGTTCACTATTTCCACCTCCAGTATTTATTACTAATGCAATTTTTTTAGAGTCTAAAACATCTACTATGTGAGGCGATCCAGTACTTACTTTATTTATAATTTTACATTTCATCCCATGTTTTCGAATATATTCTGCAGTTCCTCTAGTTGCACATAATGTAAACTTAAGTTTAAGAAGTTCTTTAGCTAAATCTATTCCTTCATCTTTGTGACTATCTTTGAGAGATATAAAAGCTAATCCTTGTTTTGGTAATGAGTTAGCTGCTGCGATTTGACTTTTGGCAAAAGCCATTCCAAAATTTTTATCAAATCCCATAACTTCTCCTGTCGACTTCATCTCTGGCCCTAACAATAAGTCACTGTTGGGAAATTTATTAAATGGAAATACAGCTTCTTTAACTGCGTACATACCTTTAGATTTATCTTTTAAATTAAACTTAGATAACTTTTCACCAGCCATTACTCTTGATGCAATTTTAGCTAGGGGCAATCCTTTTGCTTTTGATACAAAAGGTACTGTTCGACTTGCTCTAGGATTTACTTCAATCACATAAATTTCATCTTTTTTAATTGCAAATTGTATATTCATGAAACCTTTTACATTTAAAGCTATAGCTAATTTTTTAGTTTGATTTTCAATTTCTTTAAGAAGGTATGGTTTAATTGATACAGGGGGTAAGCTACACGCCGAGTCCCCTGAATGAATTCCAGCTTCTTCGATATGTTGCATAATACCTGCAACGTGAACTTGTTTTCCATCTGATATAGCATCTACATCTACTTCCATTGCATGATCAATAAACTTATCAATCAAAATTGGATTATCTTCTGCAGCTTTAAATGCTTCTTCAACAAATTTTTTTAGTTGATTTTTTTCGTGAACAATTTCCATCGCTCTTCCACCCAAAACATAAGAAGGTCTTACCATTAATGGCAATCCTATTTTGTCTGCAATTTTTATTGCTTGATTAAATGTCTTTGCAATCCCACTATCTGCTTGTTTTAGTTTTAATTTATTTAATAAATTTCTAAATCGATCTCTATCCTCTGCTAAATCTATAGAGGTATATTGAGTTCCTAAAATTGGAAGTTTGTTGTCGTGTAAAAATTTAGCAAGCTTAATCGGAGTTTGGCCACCAAACTGGGCTATTACACCTATAAGGTTTCCTTTTTCTTGCTCTTTTTTAATTATATTAAAAACGTATTCTTCTTTTAAAGGTTCAAAGTATAATCGATCACTCGTATCATAGTCAGTTGATACTGTTTCAGGGTTACAATTAACCATGATAGTCTCAAAATCTGCGTCTTTTAATGAAAAACTTGCCTGACAACAGCAATAATCAAACTCAATTCCTTGACCAATTCTATTTGGTCCACCTCCAAGAATAATTATTTTTTTCTTATTGGATGGATCAGCTTCACATTCAGAGTTAATTGAAAAATTTCTTTGATAGGTTGAGTACATATAAGGCGTAAAAGATTTGAATTCAGCCGCACAAGTATCTACTTTTTTATAAACTGGAAGTATTTTAAGCGCTGATCTTTTTCTTCTAACAATGTCTTCAGAAGTCTTAGTTAATTCCGAAAGTTTTTTATCTGAAAATCCTATTGATTTTATTTTATTAAATTCTACAAAATCTTTAGGAAGTCCCTTGTTTTTGATCTGTGCTTCACAATCAACAATCTCTTTAATTTGTTCTAAAAACCAAGGGTCAATTTTAGATAAACTATATATTTTCTTTAAGTTTATTTTTTTTCTAATTGCTTCGGCAACAAGTAATATCTTATTTGGAATAGTTTCTTTAAGCTTCTTTTCAATTTGCTTTTTATTTAAATCAAAAATTCTGTCTAAGCCTGAAAAACCAGTCTCTAAAGATACCAGCGCTTTTTGCAAAGATTCTTTAAAGTTTCTTCCAATAGCCATTGCTTCACCTACTGATTTCATTGATGTCCCTAAAGTTGCAGGAGAAGTTGAAAATTTTTCAAATGTAAATCTTGGAATTTTAGTCACCACATAATCTATACTTGGTTCAAATGATGCGGGAGTAACTTTAGTTATTTCATTTTTTAATTCATCCAGAGTATAACCAACTGCTAATTTTGCAGCCACTTTTGCAATTGGAAATCCAGTTGCTTTTGATGCAAGTGCTGATGATCTTGATACACGTGGATTCATTTCAATGACAACCATTCGACCATTTTTAGGATTGATTGCAAACTGAACATTTGATCCTCCAGTTTCAACTCCAATTTTTCTCAAACATGCAATAGATGCATTTCTCATTACTTGGTATTCTTTATCTGTAAGTGTAAGAGCTGGTGCAATTGTAACTGAGTCACCCGTATGAATTCCCATTGGATCTATATTTTCAATTGAGCAAATAATGATACAGTTATCTTTTTTATCTCTTACAACCTCCATCTCAAATTCTTTCCAGCCTTCTAGACATTCCTCTACAAGAACTTGACTTACTGGAGATTCGTGCAATCCGTTTTTAACAATCTTAAAATAATCTTTTCTAGTTTTGGCTATTCCTCCACCAAGTCCACCAAGTGTGAATGCAGGTCTTATAATCGCAGGTAATCCAATTTTTTTTAATACTTTTGATGCTTGGTTATTGTTATTAACAATTTCAGATTTTGGTAAATCTAAACCAATATCTATCATATTTCTTCTAAACTTCTTTCTATCCTCGGCATTAGAAATTGCTTTAGAATTTGCTCCTATCAACTCAATTTTGTATTTTTTTAAAGTTCCTTTTTTTTCCGCTTCCATTGCAAGGTTAAGCGCAGTTTGCCCTCCCATTGTTGGAAGAATAGCATCGGGTTTTTCTTTCTTTAGAATTTTTTCCAATACATCTAGTGTAATTGGTTCAATATAAGTTTTATCTGCAACATCTGGATCTGTCATAATTGTTGCTGGATTTGAATTTATTAGGACTACTTTATAACCCTCATCTTTAAGAGCTTTACATGCTTGTGTCCCTGAATAATCAAATTCACATGCTTGTCCTATAATTATTGGACCAGCTCCTACAACTAATATTTTTTTAAGATCTTTTCTTTTTGGCATTTTTTTTCATGTTGTTAATAAATTCTTGAAACAAATAAACACTATCTTGAGGTCCCGGATTAGATTCTGGATGATATTGAACTGAAAATACTGGTTTGTTTTTTAGTTTAATACCTTCAATACTATTATCAAATAAAGATTTATGTGTGACTTCAATATTTTTTGGTAATGTTTCTTTAACTACTTCAAAACCATGGTTTTGACTTGTTATTTCTACATTGTCATGAATTAAATTTTTAACAGGGTGATTTGCTCCTCTATGACCAAGCTTCATTTTTTTTGTTTTGCCACCCAATGCTAATGCTAAAATTTGATGACCTAAACATATACCAAAAATTGGTAAATTTTTTTTAATTAGATCTTTAATAATTTTTATAGCATATTTACCTGTTGCAGCTGGATCTCCAGGACCATTTGATAAAAATATTCCATTTGGTTTTAAGGCTAAAATTTTTTGCGCGTTGGTTTTACAAGAAACGACAGTAACTTTGCAATTAAAATCAGAGAAATATCTTAGGATATTTTTTTTAATTCCATAATCAATTGCAACAACATGAAATGAGCTTTTGTTATTTTTTTTATATCCAAGTTCTTTTTTCCACGTTTTGAGACCTTTCCAAATATAATTTTTCTGGGTTGAAACCACTTTTGCGAGATCAAGATTTTTTAATCCACTCCATTTTATGGTGGTATTAGTCAATTTATTAATATTAAATTTTCCTTTTTTTGAGTAACTAATGGTGCCTTTTGGTGCACCTTTGTCCCTTATAAAGTTTGTTAGGCTTCTAGTGTCTAAGCCAGTAATTCCAACAATTTTATTTTTTTTAAGCCAAGCATCTAAATGTTGGAGTGATCTATAGTTTGAGGGTGAAGTTATTTCAGAATTAATTATCACTCCTCTTGCCCATATTTTATCAGATTCATGATCTTCTTTATTGGTCCCAACATTTCCAATATGGGGAAATGTAAAGTTAATAATTTGACCTGCATACGAAGGATCAGAGATGATTTCTTGATAGCCAGTTAGGGATGTATTAAAGCAAACTTCGCCTGTGGCGTCTCCTTGGTATCCAATTCCAATTCCTTTAAATACCTTTTTATTTTCAAGAACTAAAACGCCTGTATTGATTTGAGATTTAAATTTTGAGTTAGTTTTTTTTGCTTTTTTGATCAATTACAACTCATGAGTTAAAGGTTAATACAATAATTGCTTTATTATCGCAACAGAGATGTAATATAAAATTGTAAAAAAACAATTTTTCTTTTGAAGAATTTTTTCTTTAAAGTAGATTAAAAAATTATGTCATTAAAACAGACCATCGAAAACGAATATAAAAATGCTTTAAAATCGAAAGATAAAAATAAAATATCAACCTATAGGTTAATATTATCTTCAATTAAGGATTTGGATATTGTTAACAGATCGGGGCCTAACAAAAAAGAAACTGATGATGAGGACATAAAGAAACTTTTAAAAAAAATGGTTAAACAACGAGCCGAATCGATCGATATTTATAAAAAAAATAATAGAACCGATCTTTTAGAGGTTGAGCAAAATGAATATGATATTTTAACAAGTTTTTTACCCAAACAGCTTAGCGAAGAAGAAACTAAGAAAATTTGCGCAGATGTTATTTCGAAAATTGGAGCAAATTCATTAAAAGATATGGGAAAAGTTATGGGTGAAATCAAAAAAACTTATGCAGACGAAATTGATTTTTCAAAAGCAGGATCATTGATTAAAGAATTATTGAATAAATAATGAAATACCCAAAAGAGTATCTTGATGAAATTAAAAATAGGTTAAAAGTTTCAACAGTAGTATCAAAAACTGTTTCATTAAAAAAAAGAGGTAAAGAATTTGTGGGTTTGTCACCATTCAAAAATGAAAAAACACCTTCCTTTACCGTGAATGATGAAAAAGAATTTTATCATTGTTTTGCAACTTCTGAACATGGCAATATCTTTGATTTTGTAATGAAAACTCAAAATTTAAAATTTGGAGAGTCAGTTAAATACTTGGCTCAATTAGCGGGAATGCAGCCATATATGTTTTCAAAACAAGATGAAGAAAGAGAGAAAAAATGGAATGAATACAAATCTATTTTTAGTAATTATGTGGATTTTTATCACAATGAACTTTTAAAAAATGAAAATTGTTCGATTGCTAGAGATTATTTAAAAAATAGATCACTAGGCAAAGATGAAGTAAAAAAATTTAAAATAGGATACATAGAAAAAAATCCAAATTTTTTTGAAAAATTAAAACAAGATTATAGTGAACAAACTTTAGTCGAGACCGGTTTATTCTATTTAGATGAGAAAAAAAAAATTTTTGTCGAAAGATTTAGAGGTCGATTAATATTTCCAATCAATAATATTTCAGGTCAGCCAATAGCACTAGGTGGAAGAATAATTGAAAATTTAGATTACTTAGCTAAATATATAAATTCACCTGAAACAAACTTTTTTAAAAAAGGATCAAATTTATATAATTTAGATTTAGCAAGAAAACTTTCTAATAAAGTTGATCATATTTATCTAGTTGAGGGGTACATGGATGTAGTAGGTCTAAGTAAAAATGGAATAGATAATGCGGTAGCAAATCTTGGTACGTCTTTAACCGACAAGCAAATTTTGACTTTAAACCAATTTTTTGATGACATAATAATATGTTTTGATGGTGACGAAAGTGGATATAAAGCTGCTGTTAGAGCTGCTGAAAATTCAATAAAGGAACTAAAACCTGAAAAAGAAATTTCATTTTTGTTTCTTCCAGATAAAGAAGATCCAGATAGCTATGTAAATAAAAATGGCAAGGCTGATTTTGTAGATTTTACAAAGCAGACCAAATTATCAATTCATCAATTTATTTTTAGTCATTACAAAAAACAAACTAAAAATAATCCATCATCGATGGCTATTTTTGAGAAAAAACTAAGAGAAATTGCAAATACAATAAAAGATGATTTCATAAAAAAATATGTTTTAGAATATTTTTTAGAAAAAATTTCTGAGTTAACACCATATTCTAATCAAAATAATAAAAAATTTTATTCAAAGAAAATAAAATCTTTAGAGAGTACAAAAAAATATTTTAAAGAAAGTCAGTCTTTGACTGGAGTGGAATTAAAAGAGTTTTCTTTATTATACTTGGTGATAAATAACCTAGATTTGTTGCAAGCAAATATTCATCTGATTGAAAATATTAAATTATTTACTGAGTTTAATAAAAAAATATTTGAAATGATTGTTGAAAAATTAAAATCTGGTTCACAAATTACAATTGAAGATCTTAATTTGGATATTGAATTAATAGAAAAAATAAACAAATTTGCTCCAATCAAACATATTCTAAAAAATCAATCTGAGGATGATCAAAAAATTATCGAATTATTAGAGGACATCTCTAGAGATTTGATGAATTATGATCTTGAGTTCAGAATCCAGGAATTAGAATCGAAGTTTTCTGTGGATATGAGCGAGTCCACATTTAATGAGTTAAAAGAGCTCAAAAAAAAGCAGAATCTCAATTAAACTGACTAAATTATTAATAGATTTTTATATAATTCACATTATATAAGACTTTTAAATTCAAATTACTGTGGAAAGAATTATTACAAAATCATTTGCTAGACTTATGGGTCGAGGAACCCATAGAGGCTTTATTACCTATGAAGAGTTAAGCAAATCTCTTGGTAAAAGAAATTTATCTGATGAAAATCTATCTCAAGCTTTTATTCATATTTTAGATGAAAATATTACATTAGTTGAAAAAAAATCTGATTTTAAAATTCTCAGAAAAAAAGAAAACTCAAATAAAGAAGAAGGTAAGACAATTGAAAAAAGTGACGACCCTATAAGAATGTATTTACGTGAAATGGGAGGGGTTGAGTTACTTTCAAGAGAAGGTGAAATTGCGATTGCAAAAAGAATTGAAGCTGGAAAAGACGTAATGCTTATTGCTCTATCTCAGAGTCCAATTACAGCAAGTCAGTTTTTTGAATGGAACAATCAATTACAAAAAGATGAAATCTTAGTAAGAGAAATAATTGATATAGATACTAATTATATGGAAGATGAGACCACTGGACCGAGTGCGAAACAAAAAAATGCAGGAGAAACAGATAAAGATGAAGTTGCCTCAGATGAAGAAGATGACTTTAATCCTACTCTTGCTGCAATGGAATCAGAAATTAAACCAAAAGTATTAAAAACAGTAAATACACTTACAAAGGAATACAATAAACTAATAAAATATCAAAAAGAGAAATTAAATTGTGTTTTAAACTCACAAAATTTTTCGTCAGCAAAAGAAAAGGGATATGAAAAAGTTGTCAATGATATTCTAGAAAATATTAAATCTCTTCAGTTATCTCCATCTGTTTTAGAGGAACTAGTGCAAAAACATTATTTAGAAAACAAAAAAATTATTTCTTTAGAGGGCAATCTTTTAAGACTTGCAATGGATCATAAAATATCAAGAAATGAGTTTATTAAGTTTTATATCGGTAATGAAATTAATCCAAATTTGAAAAAATTTTTAGATACTAATCTTGTTTGGAAACAATTTTTTACGAAAAATAGAGAGGAATTTAAGAATATAAGAGAAAGACTGATAGAAACTAGTCACAAGTTAGGTATTTCGGTAACAGACTTTAAAAAATTAGTAAGCAGAGTTCAAAAAGGAGAAAAAGAATCAAGAATAGCTAAAAAAGAAATGGTTGAGGCTAATCTTAGACTAGTAATTTCAATTGCAAAAAAATATACAAATAGAGGTTTGCAATTTTTAGACTTAATTCAAGAGGGAAATATTGGGTTGATGAAAGCTGTAGATAAATTTGAATATAGGAGAGGTTATAAATTTTCGACTTATGCTACTTGGTGGATAAGACAGGCAATTACAAGATCTATTGCGGATCAAGCAAGAACAATAAGAATTCCTGTGCACATGATTGAAACAATAAATAAAATTGTTCGTACGCAAAGATTGATTCTGAGTGAGTTTGGCAGAGAGGCGACTCCTGAAGAACTAGCGCAAAAACTTAGAATGCCATTAGATAAAGTAAGAAAAGTTTTAAAGATTTCAAAAGAACCTGTGTCTTTAGAAAAACCAGTTGGTGATGAAGAGGATAGCAGTTTAGGAGATTTTATAGAAGACACTAAAGCTTTAGCTCCATTGGAACAGGCAATCAAATCTAATCTTGGAGAAGCAACAACTAAAATTCTATCAACCCTTACTCCTAGAGAGGAAAGAGTTTTAAGAATGAGATTTGGTGTCGGCATGAATACAGATCATACTTTAGAGGAAGTTGGTTTGCAGTTTTCTGTCACAAGAGAAAGAATTAGACAAATTGAAGCTAAAGCACTTAGAAAATTAAAGCATCCTAGCAGATCTAAACAATTAAAAAGTTTTTTAGAGAGTTAATTTTGGGCCGTTAGCTCAATAGTAGAGTACTGCATTGACATTGCAGGGGTAGTTGGAGCGTAACCAACACGGCCCACCATTTTTTAAATTATCTTACGTTGATAACTCAATAAAAATGATATAACTAATTCTAAATTTTGGGCCTGTAGCTCAGTTGGTTAGAGCAGTACACTCATAATGTATTGGTCCCAGGTTCGAGTCCTGGCGGGCCCACCAAGTAATAAATTAATTATTTGAAAATTTTTCTAATGTTTTAAACAAAACTTCAATATCACCATTATTAGAATTCAATATTGACGAAAATTCCTCTTTTTGAGTTCTTGCTAAACTTAAGCCTTCAATAATTAAATCTCTAATTAGAGGGTTATTAGGATTCTTTGTATAAATTCTCCAATCAATTTTTACCTCTGGTCTGTTTGATGTAGCCGACAATACGCTGTTAACAATAGTATAATTCTCATTTATTTTTTCTTTACCATAAACATCAATTTCTGGATTTGTGTATTCAGCTAGTCTACTAGAAAAGCTTTTTAAAAAGTAATTTTCAAACAATTTTAAATATTGTTTTTTTTGATTTTCATCTAAACCTTTTCTCGCAGAACCTAATGAATAAAAGCCAACTCCTATTATATCTACAGTCTCTTTTGCTATAGATTTTAATTCATTTATTTTTTCTTCCTTTGTTATATTTTTTGACAATATCTGAGAAGCTCTATTTACAGTAGATTGAACAAATATGTCTGGTTCAATAGAATAGACATAATTATTACTTAGATTAAATATAAATAAAAATATAATTATTTTTTTCATAATAATGAATTTTTTCAATTATTGACTGTCTATTTCTTCCCAGTCTTCTTCATTTTTGTAAAGGACTTCTATGTTTCCTCTTTGATTATTTTGAATTTTATTTTGTCTGTCTTGAGTATACAAACTTTTGATGGATGCATAAAAATCTATAGAATTCATTTCTAAATTATCAAGTGACTCAACATTATCAGCTCTAAAGTCAATTCCACTCAGAGCTTTAGAGGTTAAATAAACCTTTTGACTTAAAAATTCATTATTACCATGAACTGATGCATTGTACCAAGGATCTCCTCCTAATACATTTGCAAATGATCCAGCAGTATCTCTAATAGTTGATGGACCTAAAACTGGAAGAACTAAATAACAACCTGGACCAAATCCCCACACACCTAAAGTCTGACCATAGTCCTCTTTTACATATTTTGGAAATCCCATTTTGTTAGCCACGTCAATAGTTCCCAGTAATCCAACTGTTGAGTTTACAGCTAGTCTTGCAGTGTTTATGAATGCTGTTTTAATATCTCCCTGCAAAATATTATTAGGTATAGTAATTAAATTTGACAAGTTTCTAACAACATTACTTGTTCCTCTTTGAATAGGGTCTGGTAATTTTCTATAACTTTTTGCAACAGGCTTTATAATAGTCTTGTCTAAACTCTGATTGAAAGAAAAAGTAGCTCTATTTAGTTTTTCAAAGCAATCCTTAATTTCGGTTTGTTTATTTTTTTCTAATACAAGCTCCCCATTTGATCCAGCATTTGCGCTGAACGCCAATAAAAATATAGAGACTATAACTAATATTAATTTTCTCACTGTACTCAAATATATATTATATAATTAGGTTTTGTAAAATAACATTTAATTTTAAAAAATGTCTATAAAGTGTTTATAAATAGCCTAAATTAGTACTTAATTTATTTATGGAATCAATTATCAATTACTCACCAAATTTTGATAGAAAAAAAAGAAATTTAAATCAAATAAAATTTATTATTTTTCATTATACAGGAATGAAAAATGAAACTAATGCAATTAAGAAATTAACCAGTCAGAAGTCAAAAGTAAGTAGTCATTATTTTATTAAAAATAGTGGAGAGATATTAAACTTAGTTCCTGATTTATATATTGCTTGGCATGCTGGAGTTTCACATTGGGAAAAATATAAATTTTTAAATAAGTATTCGATTGGAATTGAAATAAATAATCCAGGACATGAATATAATTATAAAAAATTTAATAATAACCAAATAAAATCAGTTATTAAATTAAGTTCATATTTAATTAAAAAGTATAAAATTAAATCAAAATTTATATTAGGTCATTCTGATATTTCACCAGATAGAAAATTAGATCCTGGAGAAAAATTTCCTTGGAAATATTTGTCAAAAAAAAAAATTGGAATTTGGCATAATTTAGAAATGAAAACACTTGCAAAAATAAGAGGTCAGAAAATTGACAAATCAGAAGTTAAAAACTTTTTTAATAATATATTAAAAATCGGATATTCGTTTAATTTTAGTAAAAAAAATACCAAATACTTGATCAAAGCATTCCAGAGAAGATTTAGACCAGAATTGATTAATGGTTTAATTGATAGAGAATGTTTAATTATTAGTAAAAATTTATTAAGAAAATTTAAATAATTTTTCTTGAAAATTATTAGTTTAGTAATAGATTGACCTTGCCAGATAAATGACTTATCGCTTTAAATAACTTTAAAGAGGAAAGTCCGGGCTCTACAAGGACACAGTGCCAGGTAACACCTGGCGGGGGAAACCCTAGGGATAGTGCCACAGAAAATAAACCGCCATAACATGGCAAGGGTGAAAAGGTGTGGTAAGAGCGCACCGGTTCTATTGGTAACAATGAACGCTGGAAAACCCCACTGGGAGCAAGACTAAGTAGAGATGACATTGTTGAAAAACTAAAAGCCGTCCTTGGCTAGTCATCAGGGTTAGTTGCTTGAGCTTAAGAGTGATCTTTAGCCTAGACAAATGATAAGTTTAAATGACAGAACCCGGCTTATAGTTTATCTGGCAAACTTATTAACGTTCTTAATTTTTAAATTAATAATGTTCTCATTTTGATTCAATATTGAGTCATTTATGTTCTTTTTTTTCACTTTTTTATAGAAAGTAACTCAGCTGAGAAAAGACGCTTCAAATAAATTTTAGTATTAAAAAAACCTTTATCTATAAGCAGAATTCAACTAAATTCAGAGTTTGACTATAATCTAAAATACCCATATATTCCCATATATTCCCAATTATGGAATTTATAAATTTAAAAATATATGTTTTTATCAACTTACGAGAACAAATTGGACAAAAAGGGGAGAGTGTCAGTGCCTGCTAGTTTCAGGTCATATTTATCAAATTTAGGTTACAACGGTGTTATTTGTTATCCATCTTTTAATAACCCCTCAATAGAAGCATGTTCTCAAGATAGAATTGAAAAAATTTCTTCAGCAATTGACTCTTTAAATCCTTTTGAGGAAAAAAGAGATTACTTTGCTACATCAATATTAGCAGGAAGTACTAATTTACAATTTGATAGCGAAGGTAGAATTTCACTTTCATCAAAATTATTGAAACATGCAAAAATAAAAAAAAGCATGTTATTTGTTGGTCAAGGTCAAACATTTCAAATATGGGAACCAACAGCATTTGAAAAATTTAAGACATCAGCAAGAAAAAAAGCAAATATAAATCGAGCAAGTCTTAAATGGGAAAAACACTTAAACAACAACGAGGGGAAATAAGATGACAATAAACTTTAAGGCACCAGAAATTAAAGAATTACAACCACGATTACTAGTATTAGGAGTTGGTGGAGCAGGTGGAAATGCAATTAATGAAATGATTGAAAATAATCTTCAAGGAGTAGAATTTATTGCAGTTAATACTGATGCTCAAGATTTAAAATTAAGTAAAGCAAAAACCAGAATTCAAATTGGTTTAAATTTAACAAAAGGTTTAGGAGCGGGTGCAAAGCTTGATATTGGTCAAGCAGCTGCTGATGAATCTTTAAATGAAATAGTAAATACACTTCAAGGTGCAAACATGGTTTTTATTGCAGCTGGTATGGGTGGTGGAACGGGCACTGGTGCTGCTCACGTCATCGCAAGAGCTGCGAAAGAATTAAATATCTTAACTGTAGGTGTTGTGACTCTTCCATTTTTATATGAAGGCCCCTCTAGAATGAGAAGAGCGCAACAAGGTTTGGAAGAGCTAAGAAAACATGTTGATACAATAATTGTTATACCTAACCAAAACCTATTTAAAATAGCTAATGAACAGACTACTTTTGAAGAATCCTTTAACCTTTCAAATAATGTTTTGATGCATGGTGTTCAAAGTATAACTGATTTGATGGTCAGACCTGGTTTAATTAACTTAGATTTTGCCGATGTTGAAACTGTTATGGCAGCGATGGGTAAAGCTATGATGGGAACAGGTGAAGCGGAAGGAGAAGGTAGAGCTCTTAAAGCAGCAGAAATGGCAATTAGTAATCCGTTAATAGATGACTATACTTTAAAAGGTGCAAAAGGTTTATTGGTAAATATTACCGGTGGTAAAGATCTTAAACTTTTTGAAGTTGATGAGGCTGTAAATAAAGTTAGAGCTGAAGTTGATCCTGAAGCAGAATTAATTATTGGTGCAATTACTGATACAGAACTTGATGGAAAAATGAGAGTTTCAATTGTTGCTACCTCTTTAGATGGGCAACAGCCAGAATCAAAATCTGTTGTAAATATGGTTCATAGAATTCAAAACCGTAATCCAGGTTACTCTGATTTTTCAAACATGGGATCATCTCAATCATTTACTTTTTCAAATACAACAGCATCAAATCCAATTACACATGGTGCGAATGCTCTAAAGCTTGAAAATGAGATTATACAAGAACAACAAACTGAGAGCTCTCATAATCAGATGATGAGTGAAGAAGTTGTCCAAAATACTAGCATGGAAAGTGAAAGTATAGTTGAAGATAATTCAGTTAATGAAATGGAGAAATCTTTTGCTCAAGAAGCTATGGAAACTACTCATGAAGAAACTCAAGAGAATAATGTTGAAGAAGAGGTTTCTAATGATCTTAAAGAATTCGGAGTTGATTCTGATGCGCCTGATTTATTCAGTTCAGAAACAGAAACCTCAAGTTCAGATGAACTTTTATCTTCTGAGCATGAGGAAGAAGAAGATGATCTCGAGATACCAGCATTCTTAAGAAGACAAAAAAATTAATGGTCTTCCAAGAAATAAATGGACGCCACCATAGTACCGAAAATGCTAAAGCATTATCCGGTACTGCTAAATGAAATTATTAGCGTTATTTCCCCTCAACATGGTGGCACATTTATCGATTGTACCTTTGGTCAAGGTGGCTATACCAAAAGAATTTTAGATTTTAAAAATACAAATGTAATAGCTCTAGATAGAGATATAGAGAGTGAAAGAATTGCTACTCAATTAAAAAAAAACTTTGAAAATAGATTTATTTTTAAAAATATTAAATTTAGTCAATTAAATAATTTAAAGCTTAAAAATGAAAATATAAGAGGAGTAATTTTTGATCTTGGTTATTCTTATAATCAAATTAAAGATCCACAAAAAGGATTATCATTTGAATCAGATGGCAAATTAAATATGCAGCTGGGTTTAAATAATTATTCAGCAGAAGATGTAATTAATAAACTTGATGAAAAAGAGTTAGAAAAGATTTTCAAATTTTTTGGAGATGAAAAAGAAGCAAAATACATTGCACGAAATATTATAAAAGAGAGATTAAAAAATAAAATTGATACAAAAATTTTAGTTGAAATTATTGATAAATCAAAAAAAAGAAAAAATTTTAAAGTTCATAATGCAACCAAGGTATTTCAGGCTCTTAGAATATTTGTAAATAAAGAAATAAGTGAGCTAATTTTTGGACTTATTAATGCCGCTAAAGTTTTAAAAAAAGGAGGGATTTTAGGAGTAGTTACATTTCATTCTTTAGAGGATAAAATAGTAAAATATTTTTTTAAAAGTCTCTCTGAAAATAAAAGTATTTCACGATATAGCCCTGTTGTAAAACAAGCAGATACATTATTTAATTTAATTCACAAAAAACCAATAACTCCTTCAGAAGAAGAGGTAAGCGAAAATCCACCATCTAGATCTGCTAAATTTAGATATGCAATAAAAAAAACTGATTTTTATGATTTTGAAACCGATATAGAGGAGCAATTCAGAAATTATATAGAAATTGAAAATTATGGAGACAAACTGTGAAAAAGTTTGTTTTGGCTCTAGTGATTTTTTTATTAGTCCTATCAACTGCAATAATAAAAAATACGACTAAACAAATTGAAGATGAAATATTTACAGCAAAAGAGAATATTAGAGTTTTAAATTCTGAATTGGAAAATGTATCCTTGGAGTATGATTATTTAAGTTCTGCAGAAAGATTACTTGAATATCAATCTCAGTATTTTGAGAATGATTTAATTCAAAAGAGTATAAACGACATAAAAATTTACAATATTTCAGATAATAAAAATAAAATCCAAAATTTTAAAATTATTAAAGAGTAATGCCTGATAAATCAAAATTAACCATAGAAGACTATAAGAGTGATTTTAAATTTAAAAAAAAAGAAAATGGCTTAAATATTCAATTTAATCGTGTAGCTTTTATTTTCTTTGTTTTTTTTATTATCTATTTGATTTACGCAATACACCTTGTTCATTTAGGTTCACGAAAGAGTAAATTAGAAAGAATAAATAATCTTCCTACATTTAAAAATCATCTTTATCGAGCAGACATCATGGATGTTAATGGAAATTATTTAGCAAAGACAGTTAAATCGATTGATATTGGTTTAAGAACCTCAGATATAATCAATGAAAAAAAATTACTTTTAAGTTTAAATATTATTTTTCCTGATAAAAATTTTAATGAAATTAAAAAAAAAATAAAAACTAAGAAATTTTTTTATTTAGAAAAGAAAATTTCAGAGGAAAATTATGAAAAAATAATGAAACTAGGGGATAAATCTTTAGTTCCAGAAGAAAGAGTCTTAAGAATGTACCCACAAAAAAATCTTTTTAGTCATGTTTTGGGTCAGATAGATGACGACAATAACGGTATTTCTGGATTGGAAAAATCATTGAATGAGAAACTTAGACAATCAAAAAAACCCATTAGACTTACTCTAGATAAGGATATTCAGTTTTTAATAAGAAAAGAATTAATTAAATATCAGGAAATTTTTAAAAACAAAGGTAGTGCAGCCATTTTAATGGATGTTAATAATGGCAATATTTTATCATTAGTTTCTTTGCCAGATTTCAATCCAAATGAAAGACAAAATATTACAGATGTAAATTATATTAACAGGGTAACCAAAGGAACATATGAACTCGGATCTGTATTTAAAGCATTTACTTTTGCTAGCGCCTTAAATGAAAAGGTAATTAAACCAGAGACTGAATTTTTAGATTTACCCAAATCAATTAAATGTGACAAATATAGAATAGGTGAGTACGACAATGAAATACCATCAGATTTAACTGCAGAGCAAATTTTAGTTAGATCAGGAAATATAGGATCAGTAAAAATTGCCCAAAAAGTTGGCTCAGAAAAATTTAAATTATTTTTAGAAAAAGTTGGCGTGTTAAGTGATATTGATTTTGATATTGAGGAAGTTGCTCCTCAAAAAAATTATGATTTTGGAAAATGCAGATTGGCTACAGCTTCTTTTGGACATGGAATAGCAACTACAATTCTTCAATTAGCAAAAGGTTATTCTATTTTATCAAATGGTGGTTATGAAATTAAGCCAACATTAATTTATAAAGAAAATAATTTTAATAAAAAAAATAAAAGAATATTAAACAGAGGTATTTCAGAACAAGTTGTTAGCGCTTTAAGAAAAATTGTAAATACTGAGGAAGGGACAGCTAAATTTGCAGATGTTCAAAATTATGAAATTGGTGGAAAAACAGGAACCGCTGATCAACCTGAGGGAGGAGCATATTCTGAGGCAAAAATAAATACTTTTGCCTCCATTTTTCCCACATCAAATCCGCAATTTGTTTTTGTTGTAATGCTAGATACTCCAAAAAAATCTAAAGATTATTATTATAAGTATAGACATCGAAAAGGAGGGTGGAAGGGTACGCTTTATAATACTGCTGGCTGGACCTCAGTAGAGGTAGCTGGAAAAGTCATAGATAAAATTGGGCCTATTTTAGCCACAAAATATATAGAGGTTCATTAATTATGCTTCTAGGAAACTACTTTCATTACATAAATAAAAATTATAAAAATTTTTCTTTTTCAGGAATTTCATTTGACACAAAGAATATTAAAAAAAATAATATTTTTTTTGCAATCAAAGGAAATAGTGTTGATGGTAATAAATTTATTCTTAAAGCAATTAAAAAAGGATCTAAAATTATTGTAACCGAAAGAAGAACAAACCAATTCCAAAATGGAATTTTGTATATTCATACAAATAATGTAAGAAAATTATTAGCTGAAACTGCTTTTAAAATTTATAATAAAAAACCAAAAAATTTAATTGCAGTTACTGGGACAAACGGAAAATCATCAGTTGCAGATTTTTATTATCAAATATTAAAATTAAATAATAAAAAAGGTGCTTCAATTGGCACATTAGGTATTAAATCAAAAACAATTAATTTGAATTTATCTAATACCACAATAAATCCAATTAAATTGGCTAAAATATTAAGCAAGTTAAAAAATCAAAAAATAGACAATGTAATTATGGAAGCCTCAAGCCATGGTTTAAAGCAAAATAGGTTAGATGGTTTAAAGTTTAATTCAGGTATATTTACTAATCTATCCCAGGATCATCTTGATTATCATAAAAATTTAAAAAACTATTTAAATGCAAAACTTTATTTATTTGAAAACCTAATCGCAAAAAGAGGAAATGTAATTACAGATCAATTAATACCTGAGTTTAAAAACATAAAAAAAATTGCAATTAATAAGAAATTAAAATTGCATACACTAAATGATAAGAAAAATAATCTAGAGCTTATATCTCATAATTTTAAAGGAGAGGGTCAATTTCTTAGAATTAAATTATATAACTCAATAAGGGATATAAATTTAAATTTAATTGGAAAAATACAATTAAAAAATGTTTTGATGGCAATAATTGCAGCAAAATGTAGCGGTATTAGTTTAGATAAAATTTTAAATACGATTCCAAAATTAAAACCAGTTGAGGGAAGGTTTGAAAAAATTGGTAAAATTAAAAATCAATCAAAAGTAATTCTTGATTATGCTCATACGCCTGATGCTTTAAAAACATGTCTATTAAATCTTAGAGAACAATTTCCTAATAAAACAATTACAGTTCTATTCGGTTGTGGTGGAAATAGGGATCAAAATAAAAGATCAAAAATGGGTAAAATTGCTAGTGATTTTGCAGATAGCATAATTCTTACAAATGATAATCCTAGATTTGAAAATCCTCAAAAAATAAGAAGTGATATAAGAAAAGGAATTAAAAAAAAGAGAATTATTGAAATATCTAATAGAGCAATAGCAATAACTCAAGCTATTCATAATTTGAATTCAGGAGAGATTTTATTAGTTGCTGGAAAAGGCCATGAGAAAACTCAAGATATTGGAAATAAGAAAATTTTCTTTTCAGATAGGAAAGTAATTCTAAATGCTATTAAGAATAAAAATGATAATTTATCAGATAATCTAAAATTAAATATAGTTAAAGAGGCAGCTAAAATTAAAAAATTGTCTTCATCTATATCTTTAAAAATGGCAAGAATTAATTCTCGTGAAGTTAATAAAAACGATATTTTTTTTGCCATTAGAGGAAAAAAAAATGATGGTAATAAATACGTTGCGCAATCATTCAATAGAAAAGCATCGTTAGCTGTAGTAAATAAGATTCAAAATAAATTTAATAAAAGTCGACAGATTAAAGCAAAAAATACTTTAAAATTTTTAACGGATATTTCAAAAACTTTTAGAAAAAGTATTGATACAAATATTATAGCTATCACAGGTAGTTGTGGCAAAACTACACTTAAAGAATTGTTGGGTAATGTATTAAGTAAAATTTCAAAAGTAAGTATTTCTCCAAAATCTTATAACAATAAATTTGGGGTTCCTTTGAGTCTTTTTAATTTAAAACAAAATGATGAATTTGGAATTTTAGAAGTTGGAATGGATAAAAGAGGTGAAATTGATTATTTATCAAAAATAATAGAACCAGATGTTGGAGTAATAACAAATATAAATTATGCACATGCTAAAAATTTTAAAAATATTAAACAAATCGCTTTGGCAAAATCTGAAATTATTAACAACATAAAACCTTATGGTTATATTGTATTGAATGCAGATGATAGTTTTTTTCAATTACATAAAAAAATTGCCAAAGAAAAGAAAATTAAAGTAGTTTCTTTTGGTATTAAAAGTCAGAAAGCAGACATTAAATTAATTAATATAAAGGCTTTTGGAAAAAAATTTAAAATTAATATTAAGTTAAATAATAAAAAAAAGAATTTCACAGTATCTAACGATTTTCAAAACAATTTATACAATATACTTGCTGCTTTAGCGGTTGTTAGTATTTATAAAAATATATTTAAACTTAATGAAAATATTTTTATTAATTTTAAAATCCCAGGGGGAAGGGGAGATCATTCTGTAGTAAAAATTGATAATAAAAAAATTAATTTAATTGATCAAAGTTATAATTCAAATCCTCTATCATTAAAATCAGCGATAAAAAATTATGATAAAATAAACTCAAAAACATCAAAAAAATATTTACTAATTGGTGACATGTTGGAGCTGGGTAGTCATTCTAAAAAACTTCATAAATCTATTGCTCCAATAATTAATCAAACCAAGATAGATAAAGTGTTTGTGAAAGGTAAAATGGCATCCATAATATTTGAAAGTATCTCAAAAGCCAAAAAAGGTAGGATTTTATTAAATAAATCTCAAATTATTGAATTGATCAGAAAAGATTTAAATAATAATGATTATTTAATGATTAAAGCCTCACTTGCGACAGGATTCAACGACATAGTAAAAGACCTGAAAGGATTGAGTTAAATGCTGTATCAATTTTTATTAAATTTTGTAGATACTTTTAGTTTTTTAAATGTATTTAAATATTTAACTTTTAGAACAGGTTTATCTTTTTTCACATCATTGGTTATTGTACTGATTATTGGAGGTCCTTTTATTCAATTTTTTTCAAAACAAAAAATTTTAAATCCAATTCGAGACGATGGACCTGAAGATCATATAGTTAAAAAAATTGGTACACCAACAATGGGAGGTTTGATAATTTTATTTGGCTTATTGGTATCAGTAATATTTTGGGCAGATTTATCAAATATTAATATTTTATTTTGTATCTACATAGCAATTACTTTTGGTTTATTAGGAGCATATGATGACTTTAAGAAGATTAAATTTAGTAACTCATCAGGGATTTCTTCAAAGTTTAAAATAATTTCACAAATAATATTAGCAATTATTGGTGTAAGTTTTTTTGTATTTTTAAACGATTATCAAGATTTAAATAATTTATATTTTCCATTCTTTAAAAATTTAATCATTAACCTTGGATGGTTCTTTATACCATTTGCAATATTCGTGATTATTGGTTCGTCAAATGCTGTTAATCTTACGGATGGATTAGATGGTCTCGCAACAGTGCCTGTAATATTAGTTGCAGCATGTTTTGCATTTATAAGTTATGTTACTGGAAACATAGTATTTTCAAATTATTTACAAATACCCTACATAGAAGGAACCGGTGAAGTATCAATTTTTTGTGGTGCAATTATTGGCTCTTGTTTAGGTTTCTTATGGTTTAATGCTCCACCTGCTAAAATTTTTATGGGTGATACAGGCTCTTTATCTCTTGGAGGATCTTTAGGCGCAGTAGGAATTATCACAAAGCATGAAATTGTTTTAGCTATTACTGGTGGACTTTTTGTACTAGAGGCAGTTTCAGTAATGGTTCAGGTGATTTCTTTTAAACTTACTGGAAAAAGAATTTTTAGAATGGCACCTATTCATCATCATTTTGAGAAAAAGGGATGGCCAGAGTCTACAGTTGTAATTAGGTTTTGGATTATCTCTATCATCCTAGCAATGATTGGTTTAGCTACTTTAAAATTAAGATAATGAAAATATTTAATAATATTTTTTTAAGAAAAAAAATATTAATTTACGGTTTAGGAAAGAGTGGCATTTCATCTTATAAGTTTTTAAAAAACAAGTCTGACGTATATTTGTTTGATGACAATCAAAAAACTAAATTAAAATCTAAAAAAAAAATGATTAAGTTAGAGCAAATTGAAAAAATAAATTTTGATAGAATTATTATTAGCCCTGGAATTGATATCTCAAATTGTAAGTTATCACAATTCTTAAAGAAAAATTTAAAAAAAATTCATACCGATCTTGATGTTTTGTTTTCATTTTATAACAATGAAAGTATTACGATTACTGGGACTAATGGTAAATCTACAACTGCTAAAATTTTACATGATGCTTTAATCGATCAAAAAAGAGACTCAAGACTTATTGGAAATATAGGTAATCCAGCATTATCAGAAAAAAATATTACAAAAAAAACAATCTTTGTAGTAGAGGCTTCTTCTTATCAGCTGGATTACAGTAGTGTATTTAAGTCAAAATACGCTGTCATTTTAAACATTGCCCTAGATCATATTGAAAGACATAAAAGTCTACAAAATTATGTAAATGCAAAATTTAAATTATTAAAATCTCAAATAAGAGGATCTTTTGCATATGTAAAAAAAGAGGATGAACTAATAACTAAAAAATTAAATAAAAATAAATATAGTTCAAAAATTTACAGAGTACAGACCTCAGGTATAGATAAAAAGTTTAATAAAATTACTAATAAATATTTTATATCTGATGGCAATAAAGAAAATTTATCATTTATATTAAAAATTGCTCCAAGATTAAAACTTAATTACAAAAAATTAATTAAAACTATTAATAAATTTAAAGGCCTAGATTTCAGACAACAAATTATATTTGATAAAAAAAATCTCACAATAATTAACGATTCAAAATCTACGAGCTTTGCTTCCTCTGAAAATATATTAAAAAATTTAAATGATGCATATTGGATCTTAGGTGGAATTCCTAAAAAAGGAGATAAATTTAAACTATCAAAAATAAAGTGTAAAAATATCAAAGCCTATATTTTTGGATCACATCATAGAGAATTTATTAAAATTTTAAAAAATAGATTAAAAATTAAAAAATTTAAAAATTTACAGGAAACCCTTAAAGTTATTTTTTCAGAGATTAATATTCAACAATCTAAAAAAAATATTATTTTTTTCAGTCCAGCTGGAGCTTCATTCGATAGTTTCAAAAATTTTGAAGATAGAGGGTATTATTTTAATCAAATAATTAAAAAGTATATAAATGCAAAACAATAGTATTGTTTACAAATTTTATTATCAATGGTGGAAAAACATAGATAAATCTATTTTTTTATTAATAAACTTATTATTTGTTATTGGATTATTTTTTTCTTTAGTTTCAACTTCTCTAATAGCCTCTGATAAGTTAGATACCAACAGTTATTTCTTCTTTTTTAAACATTTGATTTATGTGTTAATTGGAATATCTCTTATTTTTATATTTTCCTCTTTGAATTCAAATCAATTATATAAATACTCTATTTTTCTTTTTTTTATTTCATTTATTTCTTTATTTTTGGTGCCATTCATTGGTGTTGAAGTTAAAGGATCTAAAAGATGGATAGATTTATTTTTTTTACCAAGATTTCAGCCCATAGAAGTTCTAAAACCATTCCTGGTGATAATTTTAGCAACTATTTTATGCGATATTAGATTAAATATTTTATTTAAGTATTTGATATCTATTGTTTTGATATCTATCATTTCTTTACTTTTAATAGCTCAGCCAGATATTGGCCAAACTTTATTAGTAGTATTTTGTTGGGCAACTCTAATCTTCACATCTGGAATTAATATATATATTCTTTTATCAATATTTATTGTTGGTGCATCTTTGCTTGCTTATCTTGTTATTTATGTTCCTAGGTTTGATTATATCCAGGGACGTATTTTTTCATTTTTTAATAGAGAAACGGGTACTCATAATTTTCAATCTGATAAAGCAATAGAGTCAATTACAAGCGGAGGTTTCTTTGGAAAAGGCATTGGTGAAGGAGTTCTTAAAAATAGAGTTCCTGAAGCTCATACCGACTATATTATTTCAGTAATTTCTGAAGAGTTTGGTGTTGTAGTCATAATGCTGATATTGGTAGTATTTCTGATCTTAATTTATATGGTTTTTAAAAAAATAAGTATTGAGACAAATGATAAAACTAAACTTATTTTAATCGGATCCATTAGTTTAATATTAATGCAGGCTACTATTCATATAGGGGTTAATATAAGATTATTTCCAACTACTGGAATGACATTGCCTTTTTTAAGTTATGGTGGCTCATCTATAATAAGTACATCAATATTAGCTGGGATAATTTTAAATTTAACAAAAAGAAAAATAATTTAATAAATGATAAAAAAAGTTTTAATTTCTACAGGTGGATCTGGAGGTCATGTGGTTCCAGCAATTACAATTTATAATCATTTAAAGAATACTTATGAAACCATGATTTCTACTGATATCCGAGGGCTTGAATATTTAGACAAGGATTACAAAGTATTTGTAATTAACACCCCAAAATTAAATAACTACTTTCTACTTCCTTTTTCATTTTTAAAAATATTTTTTCTAACTGTTAAATCTTTTTTTCTTTTAAAAAAACATAATATTTCAATTTTAATTTCTACAGGTGGCTATATGTCATTGCCAATATGTTTAGCAGCAAAAATATTGGGAATTAATATTTTTTTAATTGAACCAAATATGGTTCTTGGAAGAGCAAATAAATTTTTTTTAAATTTTTCAAGAAAATTAATATGTTATTCAAAGAACTTAATTAATTTACCATCTGGAATTAATCACAAATTAACTACTATTAAACCTTTGATACGAAAAGAATATTATGAAACTGGCACGTATCAAAAGCATGATAATTTATTCACAATTATAATCATAGGAGGTAGTCAGGGTGCAAAAATCTTTGATGAGCTTTTAAATAAATCTTTTGTTAATGTAGCAAAACAAGCATCTATAAAAATTATCCATCAAACAAGCGACAAAAATATAAATTTTTTAAAAGATTTTTATTTTCAAAATAATATTAAATGTAGAGTTTTCAGTTTTGATCACAATCTTAGTGAGGTTTTGAAACAAGGAGACTTATGTATAACAAGAGCTGGAGCATCTAGTTTAGCTGAACTATCTTTTTTAAATATTCCATTTATAGCAATACCACTTCCATCATCAAAAGATAATCATCAGTATGAAAATGCAAAATATTATGAGGAACAGGATTGTTGCTGGATAATTGATCAAAAAAATTTCGATAATGAAAAATTTGAGAAATTTTTGCTTAAATTGACAACTAAAAGTCAGGATTACATGACAAAAAAAAATAATTTACAGAAATTAAATTATCAAAATACTTGGAATAATGTTAATCAAAAAATATTAAAAATTATTAATGAAAATTAAATTAGCAAAATCAGAACTTATACATTTCGTTGGAATAGGTGGAATAGGTATGAGTGGCCTAGCATTAATAATGAAGGGTAAAGGTTTTAAAGTTCAAGGAAGCGATATTTCAAGTAATAAAAATATTGAAAGATTGAGAAAAGAAAAAATAAAAGTTTTTATTGGACATAAGAAACAAAATATAAATAAGGGAACTATACTAGTTATATCTTCAGCTATTAAAAAAAATAATCCTGAACTTGCTGCGGCTAAAAAAAAACAATTACCCATTTATAAAAGAGGAGAGATGCTAGCCAATATTGTTTCTTTAACGAAAAATATTGTAGTAGTTGGATCACACGGTAAAACTACAACAACATCTTTGATAGCATCTATATTTCAAGAAACAAATATTGATCCTACAATAATCAATGGAGGAGTAATAAATTCAATTAATAATTCTGCAAAGCTAGGGAAAAGTGACTGGTCTATTTTAGAGGCAGACGAGTCGGATGGAAGTTTTATTTTTATACCCCCAACATATTCAATCATCACCAATATAGATCGAGAGCACATGGATTATTATGGCACTATGGATAAATTAAATAAATATTTTGAAAATTTTGTAAATAAGGTACCTTCATTTGGAAAATCATTTATTTGTTTAGATGACAAAAATAATAAAAATTTAATTAAAAATATTAAAAATAAAAACTTCTATACATATGGTTTAGATAGTGGCCACCTTGAGAACATGTAATGCTTGCTACCATTCTATATCCCGAAGTATAAAGATCACCAATACAATCTAATATTTTATGATTTACAAATTCTTTTTCATTCCTTAAACCCTCTGGATTTAAAATTTCTTTGTCTTTAACTACAATTGCATTATCTAAACTCCCACCTTTTGCTAAGCCATTTTTTTTTATTAATTCTATATCTTCATATAAACAATAAGTTCTAGAATTATAGATTTGAGATAAATCATCCTCATAAACTTTAACTTTATTTCTCTGATTACCAATAATTTCATTTTTGTATTTAAGCTCAAAATCAATTTCGAGACTTAAAGTGGATGGTTTGATTGAAATAAATCTTTCACCATCTGAGTAGTTTATTTCCTTATTAACTTTAATAACCTTAATTGGTGCATCGCTTACTTTAATACCTGCTAATTTAATTTTTTCTATAAACTCTTTTGCTGATCCATCTAAAATAGGCACTTCTTCATTGTCAATCTCGATCAAAGCATTATCGATTCCTAATCCAAATAAAGCTCCCATTAAATGTTCAATTGTTGAAATCTTCACACCATATTCATTTTCTATGGTTGTATTTAATGATGTGTTAGTAACATTTGAAAAATTTGGATATATTAAATTATTATTTTTTAAATCAACTCTTTTAAAAACTACTCCAAAATTAGGTTTCGCTTCCTTTATACAAACGTTTACATTTACTCCGCTATGCAAAGCGACTCCACTAAAAAAAGCATTATTGTTTATAGTTTTTTGAGTTAGGTAATTCACAGTAGATTTTTATTTCTTAAAAAATGTATTTAAAAAACAAAAAATGTTACGGGATAAAACAATATTAACTGAATAGTTGAAAAAATTTTTCAAAAAAACCCAATTTTTTTGTGTTTTTTGGCATGAATATAACCTCATTCTCATTATGACCAGTTAAAATCTTGTGTGTCATTTCTGAAAGCTCAATATCATTATTAAAAACATTTTTTACGTAACTACCATCCACATATCTGATAATTTTAATGTGATAATTTTCTAAAATTTTATTTAAATCATAAATAATACTGTTTGGAATGAATTTGAATTCAATTTCTAATGCAAGATAATCACATTTCAAATTTTCCTGAAATGATTGATAACTTTTATCGTTAAAGAAATATTTTTTAATTACCATATGCATAATTTCTTGATCCTGATAATTCTCTCTAAATAAATCTTTACCCTCAATAAGTAAACTTTC
>CABZPD010000004.1 GCA_902527415.1 uncultured Pelagibacteraceae bacterium
GTGCTCTTAAGTAGTGATGCGATAGAAAACAAAGAAACTCAACTTTATCAAATATTTGATAGCAAAATTAAACAAAACTTAATCAAGCTATCTGGTGATCAAAATAAATCTCTAAAAAAAATGAATGTTTCAAATAAAAAATTTAGAGTTCATGTTTTACAGGGCACCACTGGATCAGGTAAAACTTTAGTTTATTTTGAAGCGTTAAAACCACTGATAGAGAAGGGTTTTCAAGGATTAATTTTATTACCAGAAATTGGTCTAACCAGCCAGTTTGAACAAAAATTTTTAGAATATTTTGGTTTTAAACCTGCAGTTTGGCATTCGGGTATTTCAAAAAAAAAGAAAGAATTAATTTGGAGTGGCGTTTCTAACGGTAAAATAAAAATAATTATTGGCGCAAGATCTTCACTATTTTTACCATTTAAAAAATTAGGAATGATAATTGTTGATGAGGAACACGATCAATCATTTAAACAGGATGAGGGCATAACTTACAATGCTCGTGATATGGCAATTTCTAGAGCATCTTTTGAAAATATTCCAATCAATTTGATTACTGCTGTTCCATCTATAGAAACTTTTGAAAATATTAAAAAAGGCAAATATGAGGTTTCTAGATTAAACGAAAGATATCAAAACGCAGCTTTACCTAATTATGAAATTATTAATTTAAATAATACAAAACTCAAAAAACAATCATGGCTATCAAATAAAATTATTGAAAAAGTAAATTTACATTTAGAAAAAAAAGATCAAGTTTTGTTTTTTTTAAATAGAAGAGGTTTTTCTCCAAATGCTTTATGCAATAAGTGTTTTACAAGTTTTACATGTCCAAATTGTAGTATTAATTTAGTTTATCATAAAAATAAAAATAACTTATTGTGCCATTATTGTGGGTACAGATCTGATCTTAAAAGAAATTGTACAAAAGAAGGTAATTGTGAATTTATTTTTAGTGGTCCTGGTGTTGAGAGAATTTCAGAAGAGGTAAAAAGAAAATTTCCTGGTAAAAAAATAGAAATTTTTTCAAGTGACACAATGAATAAAAAAGATTCTAAGGAAAAAATAGATAAAATTATCAATAATGAAACGCATATTTTAGTTGGTACTCAATTAATCTCAAAAGGTTTTCATTTTCCAAGCTTAAATTGCATTGTAGTTGTTGATATCGATCTTTCATCTCAAGGACATGATTTAAGAAGTGCAGAAAAAAATTTACAGCTTTATCATCAACTTTCAGGACGAGCAGGAAGAACTGGAAAACCAGCAACAGTATATTTTCAAACTTATGAAAATAATACTAAGATGATCTCAGAAATTACAGGTAAAAATCCAGATATTTTTTTAGAAAGAGAACTGGAGATAAGAAAAAAAAATAAGTTACCCCCATTTCAAAGATTTATTTCTTTAATCTTAACGGGAGATAATGAAATTAAATTAGAAAAAGAAGCTATGAATTTTAAAAATTTTATTGAAAACAAAATAGAAGGAAAGATATTAGGCCCAGTGAATGCCCCGTTATTTAGATTAAAAAGAAAATTTAGAATAAGATTTTTGATAAGAGGTTCAAAATCTATGAAACTACAGAGTTCTCTTTCAAAAATTATTCTAAAATATAAATTTTCTTCTGGAATAAAACTTTCAGTTGATGTTGACCCAATTAACTTCAATTAAGCACAAAAAAGAGGCCTTTTTTACGAATCCGCTACTTGAAGACATAAGGGTCATATGCTATTTAGGGCGTGATTTTTAAATAATCTTCAACATTATAGAGGAACCAAGTTGAGTAAAGACACCGGATTTTCAATAACTTCAGCTGAAAGGTATTCTCTTGCGCTTTTTGAACTTTCAGAGGAAAACAATCTTTTAAGTCAGATCGAAGATCAGTCTTCATCTATTCTTAATTTAATTGAGCAAAGTGAAGATTTTTCTAATTTGATTAAAGATCCAACTACAAGCCAAGAAGATTTATTAAAAGTAATCAATACAATCTCTGAAAATAATAAATTTGAGTTTTTATTAAAAAATTTTTTAAGTTTCTTAATTCAAAAAAGACGTTTCTTTTTTATTGAGCGTATCCTTAAAAGCTTTATTGAGATTTGTTCAAGAAAAAGAGGTGAACTTAAGGCAGAATTAAAATCAGCAAAAGAATTATCTAACGAAGAAATTGCAAAAATTACAGAGGAGTTAACAAAAAATTTTAGCTCAAAAATAAAATTAAACTACAAACATGACGAAAGTTTAATAGGAGGTTTGGTAGTACAAGTAGGAAGTACTATGGTCGATACCTCAATTAAAAATAAATTACAACAAATCGAACATAGAATGATAGAGGCATAAATGGAAATAAATCCTTCAGAAGTTACAAAAATATTAAAAGAACAAATTAAAAATTTTGGTGATAAAGCAGAAGTCACAGAAGTTGGTCAAGTTTTATCAGTTGGAGACGGTATTGCTAGGATTTATGGTTTGGATAATGTTCAAGCTGGTGAAATGGTAGAGTTTGCAGATGGTTCAAAAGGTATGGCTCTTAATTTAGAAAGTGAAAACGTTGGTGTCGTAATTTTTGGTGATGACAGAAATGTTAAAGAAGGGGATGTAGTAAAAAGAACGGGTAATATTGTTGATACTCCAGTTGGAAAAGAATTATTAGGAAGAGTAGTGGATGGTTTAGGAAATCCTATTGATGGAAAAGGACCATTAGATAAAGGAATTAAAAAAAGCAGGGTTGAAGTAAAAGCTCCTGGTATTATTCCACGACAATCAGTAAGTGAACCAATGCAAACTGGTCTTAAATCAATTGACAGTCTAGTTCCAATTGGAAGAGGGCAAAGGGAATTAATTATCGGTGATAGACAAACTGGTAAAACAGCAGTCGCAGTAGATGCAATTATTAATCAAAAAAAAATCAATGAATCTGGTGATGAAAAACAAAAACTGTATTGTATATACGTTGCAGTTGGACAAAAAAGATCAACAGTAAGACAAATTCAAAAAACATTAGAAGAAGCTGGAGCTATGGAGTACACAACTATCGTTGCTGCTACTGCATCGGACTCTGCTCCTTTACAATTTTTAGCACCATACACAGGTTGTGCTATGGGAGAGTATTTTAGAGATAATGGAATGCATGCGTTAATAATTTATGATGATTTGTCTAAACAAGCAGTTGCTTATAGACAAATGTCATTGCTATTAAGAAGACCTCCAGGACGTGAGGCTTATCCTGGAGATGTATTTTATCTTCATAGTAGATTACTTGAAAGAGCAGCTAAATTAAGTGACGAACATGGAGGTGGATCACTTACTGCACTGCCAATTATTGAAACACAAGGTGGAGACGTATCCGCGTTTATTCCAACTAACGTTATTTCAATTACAGACGGACAAATTTTCCTTGAAACAGAACTATTTAACCAAGGTATAAGACCTGCAATTAACGTAGGTTTATCAGTATCTAGGGTTGGTTCATCAGCTCAAACAAAAGCGATGAAAAAAGTTTCTGGTTCAATGAAACTAGAGTTAGCACAATACAGAGAAATGGCAGCTTTTGCTCAATTCGGATCTGATTTAGATGCATCTACTCAGCAGCTTTTGAATAGAGGCTCTAAACTAACTGAACTTTTAAAACAAAAACAATATTCACCGATGACTGTTGCAGAACAAGTTATTTCAGTATTTTGTGGAGTGAAAGGTTATCTTGATGATATTGATTTAAAAGACGTTGCTGAATTTGAGAGCAAGATTATTGAAAAATGTAAATCAGATAAGCCTGAAATTATCGAGTCAATTTTAACTTCAGGAAAACTTGAGGAAGATAAAGAAAAATTACTTGTTGATGTAATAACTCAATTAAAAGGAAATTTTAAATCTTAATAATTTATGGCAAGTTTAGACGACCTAAAAAAAAGAATAGCTAGTGTAAAGTCTACACAAAAAATTACTAAAGCTATGAAAATGGTTGCAGCAGCTAAATTAAGAAGAGCTCAAGAAAGCGCTGAAAAGGGAAGACCTTATTCTGAAAAAATGAATAATGTTATTTTAAATTTATCAAATGGTATATCTGATAAAGAAAATGCACCAAAGTTATTGTCAGGGACTGGTCAAGAAAAAACTCATCTTTGTGTGGTGATGACTTCTGATAGAGGTTTATGCGGTGGATTTAATTCTAATATTATTAAAAAAGCTAAAAGTTATTTTGCAAAAATCTTAGATGAAGGTAAAGAACTTAAAATTATTACAGTAGGCTCAAAAGGAAACGACCAATTAAAAAGAGTTTATGGTGATAAAATAATTGAAAATATTTCTTTCAAAGAGTCTAAAAATGCAAATTACTTTGATGCTGACAAAGTTGGGAAAATGGTAATTGAAAAATTCGAGGCAGGTGAATTTGATGTTTGTACAATTTTTTATAACCAATTTAAAAATGTAATTACTCAAATTCCTCAAGCACAGCAAATTATCCCTTTAAATAATGAGGGAGAAGAAAATAGTTCAGAAGAAAGTTACGAATTCGAACCAGATGAAGATGAAATTTTAAGCAATTTATTGCCAAAGAATATTTCTACGCAAATATTTAAAGCAATGTTAGAGAATTCAGCTAGCGAACAAGGGTCTAGAATGAGTGCAATGGATAATGCAACCCGAAACGCAGGTGAAATGGTTGACAAACTTACTATCGAATATAATAGAAGTCGTCAGGCAGCAATTACAAAAGAACTAATAGAAATCATATCAGGAGCAGAAAGTTTATAATTATGAGCAAAGGAATAATCACACAAGTTATTGGAGCGGTAGTAGACGTAAAATTTGATGGTGAACTACCAGAAATTTTAACAGCATTGGAATGTAAAAATGGTGATAACAGACTAGTTTTAGAAGTAGCACAACACTTAGGTGAAACCACTGTTAGAACAATTGCTATGGATGCTACTGAAGGACTAAAAAGAGGTGATGAAGTTACCAACACAAATGCTCCTATTCAAGTTCCGGTTGGGCCTGAAACTCTTGGAAGAATTATTAATGTAATCGGGGAACCAATTGACGAAAGAGGTGAAGTTAAAACCAAAGAAAGTTGGCCAATTCATAGAGCTGCACCTGAATTTAATGACCAATCAACAGAAACTGAAATCCTTGTAACAGGTATCAAAGTAATTGATTTGCTTGCACCGTATGCAAAAGGTGGAAAGATCGGATTATTTGGTGGAGCAGGAGTAGGAAAAACAGTTTTAATTATGGAATTAATTAATAACGTTGCAAAAGCTCATGGTGGTTTTTCAGTTTTCGCGGGAGTTGGAGAGAGAACTAGAGAAGGAAATGACCTTTACCATGAAATGATTGAGTCTGGAGTAATTAAAAAAGAAGGAGCTGGTTCAAAAGCTGCTTTAGTTTATGGACAGATGAATGAACCTCCTGGAGCAAGAGCAAGAGTTGCACTTACAGGATTAACTGTAGCTGAATACTTTAGAGATCAGGAAGGTCAGGATGTACTTTTCTTTGTAGATAACATTTTTAGATTTACTCAGGCAGGATCAGAGGTTTCAGCTTTGTTGGGAAGAATTCCATCTGCTGTTGGATATCAACCGACATTAGCTACTGACATGGGTAACCTACAAGAAAGAATTACGACTACAAACAAAGGGTCAATCACATCTGTACAAGCAATTTATGTACCTGCTGATGATTTAACAGACCCCGCTCCAGCAACATCGTTTGCTCACTTAGATGCAACGACTGTACTTTCAAGACAAATTGCAGAAATTGGTATTTATCCTGCTGTAGATCCACTTGATTCTACATCAAGAATTTTAGATCCAAGAATTGTTGGAGATGAACATTATAGAGTAGCAAGAGATGTTCAACGAATTCTACAATCATATAAATCACTACAAGATATTATAGCTATTCTTGGTATGGATGAGTTATCAGAAGAAGATAAATTAGTTGTAGCAAGAGCAAGAAAAATCCAGAGATTTTTATCTCAACCATTCTTTGTTGCAGAAGTATTCACTGGTTCTCCAGGAAAACTTGTTGATCTTGACTCAACTATCAAAGGTTTTGATGCAATCTGTAAAGGTGAGTATGACCACTTACCTGAAGCTGCTTTTTATATGGTTGGAACAATTGAAGAAGCTATAGAAAAAGCTAAGAAAATGGAAAAAGAAGCTGCTGCTTAATGAGCGAAGAGTTTAAAGTTGAAATAGTAAATCCTGAAAAATCTTTTTTAGTAAAAGATGATGTTTCAGAAGTTGTGGTCCCTGCTTTTGAAGGAGAGATGGGAATATTGAAGGATCATATTTCTATTATTTCCTTTTTAAAACCTGGGATAATTAAGATTTTATCAAAATCAGGTGATGAAAATTACTATGTTGAAGATGGGATTGTTGAGTTTAAAAATAACAATCTATCTATTTTAACAAGTACAATTTTTAATCTTGCTGATATGGATAAATCAAAGCAACAAGATTTACTTAAACAGGCAGAAGAAGAGGCTAATAAAACCGATATTAACGATCAATCTAAATATTTAGCAGATCAAAAAGTGGAAGTTTTAAAAACTCTAAATTAATTTTTTTACTTTTTCTTTAAGTTCTTTGTAAACATGATGTTTAAAATCAACCACTACATCAGTAATTAAATCTAAGTCAATCCATTTCCAATCCAAAAACTCTGGATTAGATGTGTTAATATTTATTTCACTATCATTTCCAATAAATCGCATTAAAAACCATTTTTGCTTTTGACCTTTGTACTTACCTTTCCAAATAATACCTAGTAATCTATCAGGTAAATCATAGGTTAATGTACCATCTAATTCTTTTATAAGTTCAACGCTTTTGATACTTGTTTCTTCCTCTAGTTCTCTAAATGCAGCTTTTAAATTATCCTCTCCCTCATCAACACCACCCTGAGGCATTTGCCAAAAATTTTTAGGATTATCTATTCTTTTTGCTACGAATACTTTATTTTCCTTATTTAATAACACAATTCCGACCCCACTTCTCAGTGGTAAATCTTTTAAATTTTTATTCATATTATCCGTTAAGTAACTTAATAGCGTAGTTTAATTGATTATCAGTATCAGTTTTTATTCTAAAATCATCACCCTCTTCATTTACTTCAATATCTGGTCTAACACCTACTTCAGAAATAGATTTTCCAGAAGGAAGATAATATTTTGCGACAGTTAATCTGATAGCACCACGATTTTTTAAAGGAATAATGGATTGGACAGAACCTTTACCAAAGCTATTTTCACCAACGATGATTGCTCTTTTGTGATCCTTTAAAGCTCCAGCAACAATTTCAGATGCAGATGCTGAACCATAGTTAATTAAAACCAATAGTGTTTTTCCATCGGTAATATCTCCTTTTTTTGCAAACCATTTTCTGTTTTCAGATTTTTTTCTGCTTTTTGTTGAAACTATCTCTCCATTTTCCAGAAAAAAATCTGATATCTTTATTGCTTGAGATAAAAGACCTCCAGGATTATTTCTTAAATCTAAAATAAATGAATTTAAGTTTTTATCTTTTTTAAGTTTTTTAATTTGTTTTTCTATTTGATCACTACTGTTATCGTTAAATGAAGTGAGCCTGATGTATCCAATATTTTCATCTATAATTTCAGATTTTACAGATTGAACCTGAATAACTTCTCTTATGATATTAAATGTTAGCGCTTTTCTTTCGCCTCTTCGTCTTACTGTTAACTCTATTCCAGAACCTACAGGTCCTCTCATTAAATCAACTGCTTCACTTAATGATTTTCCTTGAACCTGGATATCATTTATTTTGACTATGTAATCACCAGCTTTTAATCCAGCCCTAGATGCAGGGGTATCATCTATTGGTGAAATTACTTTTACCACACCAGCCTCCATGCTAACTTCAATTCCTAGTCCACCAAATTCACCACTGGTTTCTGTTTGCATTTCATCAAAAATTTTAGGAGACATGTAGGATGAATAAGGATCTAAGGATTGTAAAAGTCCATTGATAGCAGAGTCCATGCTTTCAGATTGATTGAACTCATCAACATATTCTTTATTAATTTTTTCTAGAACCTCACCGAAGAGATCGATTTTTTTATAAATATCAATTTCGGCTGAAATAACTGTTTTATTTAAATAAAAAACAGAGAAAAGAATTAATAATAAAAATTTAATTTTTTTCATATCATCACTTTTTCTTTTGGAATAAGCTCTGACCAAATTTTTTCTAATTCATAAAACTTTCTTTTTTCTGGGTGAAAAATATGAACAATCAAATCAATTCCATCAACAAGTTTCCATTCTCCACTTTCTTTACCTTCAATTTTTGAGTCTTTTACACCGTTATTTTTAAGTTTTTCTAAAACTTGTTCTGATAAAGATTGGATATGTCTAGATGAAGTTCCACTTGCTATGATCATGTAATCAGCCATAGAACTTTTGTCTTTAAGATCAATAGTTACGATGTCTTGAGCTTTATTGAGATCTAGTGTGTTGATTACAATTTCTTTTAAGTCTGAAATTTTGTCCATTAATTGATTTTAGATTATCAAATTTTTCTTAATTGAGAAGATGAAATGTTGACTTTATTAAACTCAATAAACTTTAGATTGGCCTTACTAAGTTGCTTAAATGTCTTTGATTTTAAAGAATTTTTTTTATACCCATGTCTATCAAAAACTAGAATGTTACATTTTTGTGAAATTAATTTAGATTTATGCCATTTATGAAAATTAATAAGGTTGTCGGCACCCATTAAAAAATAAATTTCAATGTTTTTATCTTTTTTTAAATGATTGATTAAATTTATAGTTTTATTTGATTTAATAATTTTTTCATAAAATTTAACCTTAATAAATGAATTTGTACTAATTATTTTTTTACAATATTTAATTCTGTCAGCAATAGATGTCTTGCTCTCTATTTTAAATGGATTTTTTTTTGTAATTGCCCAAATAATTTTTTTGAGTTTAAATCTTTTTTTTGCTTCCTTAGAAATTGCTAAATGCCCTTTGTGAGCAGGATCAAACGATCCGCCCAATACACCAATTTTTATTTTTGTGTTATTCAATTTAATTTCTTATTTTACCATTACTAGTAATTTCATATTTATATGAAATCAATTGATTTAAACCCACAGGACCTCTTGGTGGTAGTGTATTAGTAGAAATACCAACTTCTCCACCAAATCCAAATTCACCACCATCAGCAAATTGAGTTGAGGTATTATGCATTGCAATTGAGCTTTTAACATTTTTTAAGAAATATTTTGCTGTTTTTTTATTTTTTGTAATGATGGAGTCAGTGTGCATAGTTCCGTATTTATTAATATGATTAATTGCCTCTTCAGAATTTTTAACAACTTTAACAGATATTATTGATGCTAAATATTCAGTTGACCAATCTTTTTCTTTTGCAGGATATACTTGGCCTTTGTAATAACTCTTCAAAATCTTATCGCCAATTATTTTACAACCACTATTTTCAAGTGCCTGCAAAATAGGATTACTAAATTTTTTGACTATATTTTTATGAATAAGAATAGTTTCAGTCGCGCCACAAATACTTGTATTTCTTAATTTAGCGTTATAGACAACTTCTTTAGCCATTTTTAATTCTGCATCTTTATCTATATAAGTATGACAAAGCCCCTCTAAGTGGCCAATTATAGGTACTTTGGATAATTCTAAAACTTTTTTAACTAAATTTTTTCCACCACGAGGTATGATGACATCGATATATTTTTTCATTTTAGAAAGCATAATATCCACAAGCCTTCTTTGTTTTGAATCGATAAATTGTATAAAGTTTTCATCAACTTTATTTTTTTTAAGTGCTTTTCTAAACAACTTAGCTAAAGCTTTATTTGAATTTATGGCCTCAGAGCCTCCTTTCAAAATCACTACATTTCCAGATTTAAAACAAAGACTAGCAACATCTGAAGTTACATTTGGTCTACTTTCATAAATAACACCAATAACTCCAATTGGTATTGAAACTCTTTTAATATTCAAACCATTTGGTCTTTTCCATTTTTCTAAAGTGATATCTATAGGGTCCCTTAATTTAGCTATTTTTAAAATAGAATTTATAATTCCATCTAATTTATTTTCATTTAAATGAAGTCTTTTGATTAAGTTTTCTTTTAAACCTTTTTTTCTTGCGTAATTAATATCTTTTGAATTTTGATTAATAATAAATTTTTTTTCATTCTTAATTAATTTCGCGTAATCATTTAAGACTTTATTTTTTACTTCAGTTGTAACTTTATACTCACTAGCTTTTCGAGCTTTTATTCCAATTAAATTCATATATTTAATCATTTAAATTTCCACCATATCATCTTTATGAATAACTTCTGATTTTGCAACATAGCCTAATAATTTTTCAATTTCATTCGAGTGATGACCCATAATTTTATTCACCTCATCAGAAGTAAAGGAACTTAACCCTCTAGCACATTCGTTATTTTTTTTATCTAACACTTTAATATGATCACCTTTGTTAAATCTCCCCGAAACTTTTTTAATTCCTGCTGCTAACAAACTTTTTCCAGATTTTAATGCCTTTTTAGCACCATCATCAATTATTAATGCTCCTTTAGGTGCTACAGAACTTATTATCCATTTTTTTCTAGCATCTAACTTTGAAATTTTTGGACTAAACCAGGTGCAATTATTTTTTTCAATTATTTTTGAGATAGGATTTGAATATAGTCCATTTGCAATAACCATACTAGTACCAGCAAGCTGACATATTTTTGCTGCTTCAATTTTTGTATGCATACCACCACTTCCATATTCATTTACACCTTTAATATAAATTTTTTTTAGATCTTTATTTAGGTCATCAATTTTCTTTATTAGTTTAGCATCCTTAAAAATTTTAGGATTTTTTGTATACAAACCATCAACATCAGATAATAAAATTAAGGTATCTGCGTTTGTAATTTGTGCAACCCTAGATGCCAATCTATCATTATCTCCATATTTTATTTCACTCGTTGCAATAGTATCATTTTCATTGACAACAGGAATAAAACCAAGTTCAAAAAGATTATCAAAAGTTCGTTTTGCATTGAGAGATCTTCTTCTTTCCTCAGTATCTTCTAATGTAAGCAAAATCTGAGAAATATTTAATTTATATTTTGCGAAAGTTTGCGTAAATAAATTCATTAGCTCTATTTGACCAATAGAAGCAATAGCTTGACTCTTATCTAATTTGATATTTTTTTTATTATAATTCATTTTCTTGCAACCCAAAGCTATTGCACCAGAGCTAACAATAACTACTTTTTGATTTTTATCTCTTAATTTTTTAATATCTTTTGCAAAACTAGATAACCATTGTCTCCTAATTTTTTTATTTTGATCCACTAGAAGAGATGATCCAATTTTGACAACAATTATTTTGGAGTTTTTAAGATACATAAGACAAAAGTTTTGCTTTAATTTTTGATACAGATTCTTTTTCCAGAGTTGTCATTGTCATAATCTCACAATTTTTACCTTTTGAAAAATGATCTATAACTTCATTTGCTGTTTCTTCATCAATCAAATCAATTTTATTAAGTACAATTAGTTCTTTTTTTTCTAATAACTTTGCACTGTAGCTTTTTAATTCATTTTTCACCTGATTATAAGACTCATTCAGATCTAAGTTGGTGACATCGATTAAGTGTAGTAAAGACTTACATCTCTCTATATGTTTTAAAAACTGTATTCCTAAGCCTATACCTTCATGAGCTCCTTCAACTAATCCTGGAATATCTGCAATGGTAATTTCTTTATCATCGTAAGAAGCCACGCCAAGGTTTGGATTAATAGTTGTGAATTTGTAATTTGCAATTTTTGGATTTGCGTTTGTTAATGCTGCTAACAAACTTGATTTTCCTGCATTTGGTAATCCAATAATACCGATATCAGCAATTGTTTTTAATTGAAGCCATATTGTAAATTCTTCTCCGATAGTGCCTTTAGTAAATTTTCTTGGAGCTCTATTTGTAGAACTTTTAAATCTTGTGTTTCCTAAACCTCCTTTTCCACCAGCAGCTGCAACATATTCTTCACCTTTTTTATTAAAATCGAAAAGAAGAGTTTTGTTATCCTCTTCAAATACCTGTGTACCTAGAGGAACTTTTAAAATTAAATCTTCACCACCTTTTCCTGTTCGATTTTGACCGGAACCGTTTTCCCCACGTTCGGCTTTGTGGTGTTGTTGATATCGATAATCAATAAGGGTATTTAAATTTTCCTCTGACTTTAAAATAATTGATCCACCTTTTCCACCATCCCCACCATCTGGTCCACCAAACTCAACATATTTCTCTCTTCTAAAACTAGGAGATCCATCTCCACCGTTTCCAGCCTTAATATAAATTTTAACTTGATCGAGAAATTTCATAATACAACATCTATTTTAATTGGTTGTACTATTAATTGGGCTTTACAGAAACGAAAGTTCTATCTGATTTAGATTTTTTGAAAACAACTTTCCCTTTAACAACTGAAAATATTGAATGATCTTTACCCATACCAACATTTTCACCTGGAAAAATCTTAGTTCCTCTTTGTCTAACAATTATGTTTCCAGGAATTACTGTTTCACCACCATACTTTTTTACACCAAGTCTCCTACCGGCACTATCTCGTCCGTTTCGTGATGATCCACCTGCTTTTTTTGTTGCCATAATTTACCTAATAACTATTTGCTTACTACTTCCTTAACTTCTTCTTTTTTTGAAGTTTTAGAAATTTTTTCAGCTTCTGATAACACTTTACCATCTTTTGAAAAAATTTTGTTAATTCTTATCATAGAATATTCTTGTCTATGTCCATTTTTTCTTCTTGAATTTTGTCTTCTTCTTTTTTTAAAAATTAAAATAGTTCTATTTTTACTATTTTTAATTAAATCAGCTTCTACTTTTGCACCCTCAACATTTGGAGTTCCAATTTCAATTGATTTATCATCGCCGTATGCCAAGATTTCATTAAACTCTATTTTAGTTTCAGGTTTAGAGTCTGGTAATTTTTCAATCTTTAGAATTTCTCCAGATTTTACTTTATACTGTTTTCCACCTGTTTTTATTACTGCGTATGACATAGTATGGTTTAATTTTAATTTACCGCAATATAGTTGTAGTCAGCCTTTAGTCAAGCCGAATTAATTAGAAATTATCCTTAAAATCTCTTAATTTTGAAAAGGTTTTAACATCTTTTGCTCTTAAAAATATATTACACTCCAATTCCTCTTTTAAAGTTGAGGGTATCGTAGGAATTCCATTTTCTCTTAATTTTTCTATTTTTTCTATTTTTTTTTGTAAATCTTTGTTTTCGGAATCATATTTTTTGCAAAATTTTGCATTGTTTAGAGTGTATTCATGACCACAATAAATTTTTGTGTCTTTCGGTAATAATTTAATTTTGTTTAAAGATTCAAACATTTCTTCATAAGAACCTTCAAATATTCTTCCACAACCAAGTGAGAAGAGTGTATCTCCGGTAAAAACTATTTTTTCTTTAAAAAAATTAAAACAAATATGGCCTGAAGTATGTCCAGGTATATGCATAATTTTAGCTTCAAAGTTTTCAGCTTTCCATATTTGATTATCTTCTAACAATATGTCTATCTCCGGTATTCTTTTCGAGTCTCCTTTAAAACCCACAACAACTGATCCATATTTTTTTTTTAATTCTTGATTTCCTCCAATATGATCATAGTGATGATGAGTATTAAGAATGTATTTTAATTTTATATTTTTATTATCTAGGAAATTTATTATTGGCTCAGCCTCACTGGGATCTATAATACACGCAGAATTATTACTTTCGTCTATTATTAAATAGCTATAGTTGTCTTGAAGACAAGGTATAATTTCAATATGCATTTTATTTTTCTATCAAAAATATACCTAGATCTGCAAACAAATTTTTAACACCCAAATTACTCTCATTTATTATTGATTTATTAAGATTGTTTAAAGCGAGTGATTTAAAAATCTTTATATCTTTTGATTTTACAAAATGAAAAAAATCTTTGATTGTGCACATGTGTAAATTTGGAGTGTTATACCATTCATCTGGTAATGTTTTTGTAATTGGCATTGTACCTTTAAATAATAAATGAAATCTTACTTTCCAATATCCAAAATTAGGAACAGTAACTATTGCTTTTTTTCCAACTCTTAAAAGTTCATCTAAAACTAATTCGGGATTAAGAAAGGCTTGAAGGGTTTGACTTAAAACAACATAATCAAATGATTTGTCTGGAAATTGTTTTAAATCTTTTTCAGCATTCCCTTCAATTACAGTTAAACCTTTAGCAATACATTCTTGCACTTTTTCTTTTGAAATCTCTAATCCTCTTATATTTATGTTTTTATTATCCTTTAAAAATTTCATTAAAGTTCCATCAGCACAACCTACATCTAAGACTTTCTTATCTTTTTCAATTAAATCTGCTATTACCTGAAATTCATTTTTCATAATTTATTTTCTTCGTAAGATTTATCTAAAAAGTTTTTAAGTGCACTTAAGAAATCAGGAACGTCTAGTAAAAAAGAGTCGTGACCTTTATCTGACTCAATTTCTACAAATCCAACATCAGCTCCAATTGAGTTTAAAGCAATCACAATATCTTTGTTTTCTTGGGTTGGATAAAGCCAATCTGAAGTAAATGAAATTATAAAAAATTTCGCTTTTGTACTTATAAATGCTTCTGAAAGATTACCATTGAATTGCTTAGCTAAATCAAAATAATCCATAGCTCTAGTAATATAAAGATAACTATTTGCATCAAATCTATCTACGAAAACTGAGCCCTGATATCTTAAATAACTTTCTATTTGAAAATCAGCGTCAAATCCAAATTTAAGATCTTCTCTTTCTTGTAACTTTCTTCCAAATTTTTCTTGCAAACCTTTTTTAGATAAATAAGTAATATGAGCTGCCATTCTAGCTACTGCCAATCCTTTTCCAGGATTAGTATCGTTTGATGTATAATTCCCATCTTTCCAGTTACTATCAGCTGTAATAGCTTGTCTACCTAGTTCGTTAAAAGCAATATTTTGAGCTGAATGACTAGATGTGGTTGCTATCGGTATCACTGTTTTGGATTTATCAGGAAAGTTACTAATAAACTGAAGGACTTGCATACCTCCCATTGAACCACCAGTTATAGAAAACAGTTTATCAATACCAAAATGATCAAGTAAATTATATTGAGCATTCACCATATCATTAATTGTAATAACAGGAAAATTTGTTCCAAAAACTTTTTGATCAGGATCTTTATCACTTGGTCCGTATGATCCCATACATCCACCAATTACGTTAGAGCAAATAACAAAATATTTATTCGTATCGATAGCTTTATCAGGACCTACTGCATAACTCCACCAACCCTCTTTTTTAGTTACAGGGTTTATTCCGGTTACAAATTGATCCCCTGTTAGAGCATGGAAAACTAATATTGCATTATCTTTTTTTGAATTAAGTGAACCGTAAGTTTCATAGGCTATCGGAAAATCTTTTATGGTCTTTCCACAGTCTAATTTTAGTGGTTTCTTTACAATTAAAGTTTTTATGTTTTTCTCAGTATTCATAGTTTTTGACTGTTTCGAATTGTGAGAAAAAAAACTATTTTAGCGGTTTTTTTTAAGCGCTCGCAATTCAGTTAAATCAGCGCATAATTTTTTTACTAGAACTTATTTATTATGTCAATTTTTTAAAAAATCCCCTTATTCTCTATAAAATTTTGTAATTTTATCTATAAAGAGCACATAAATTAAAAAAAATGATAACTCCAAATTTCAAAAAATTTAAAATTGAGGCTTATAAACCTGGTAAATCAAAAGTTAAGAAACTTAAGAACGTAATTAAGCTTTCTGCAAATGAGTCTGCTTTAGGTATGAGCCCTAAAGCAAAGAAAGTAATATCAAATAAAAATCTGAATTTAGATAAATATCCAGATGGAAAATCTCAAAATTTAAGAAAAGCAATATCTAAAGCTTATAAATGTAATTTTGAGAAAATTATTTGTGGAGCTGGTTCAGATGAAGTTATTCAAATGCTCTGTCAGTTGTTTTTAAACCCAAAAGATGAGGTTGTGGTACCAGAGTACAGTTTTTTAATGTACAGAATTTACTCAAAAATTGTAGGTGCAAAAGTTGTATTTGCAAAAGAAATTAATTTTAAAGTTTCAGTAAATGAAATTTTAAAAAAAATAACAAAAAAAACTAAAATTGTGTTTATAGCTAACCCAAACAATCCTACAGGAACTTACTTAACGAAAAAAGAAGTTTTAGAATTAAGAAGAAGATTAAATAAAAAAATTTTACTAGTTATAGATGATGCCTATGCAGAATATATGAAAAACAAAGATTATTCATCTGGGTTAGATTTGTTTAAAAATAAAGACAATGTTTTCATCCTTAGAACTTTTTCAAAAATGTTTGGATTAGCTTCTCTGAGAGTAGGTTGGGGATACGGATCAAAAAAAATAGTTGATGCGCTAAATGTTATAAAACCACCATTTAATGTAAATGGTATTGCTCAATTAGCTGCCATTGAGTCACTAAAGGATAAAGCTTTCATAACTAAATCGATTAGACATAATTTATTATATTCTGAAAAAATTAAGAAATTTCTTGAGATATATAATATTTTTTCAAATTCAGTTTCAGCAAATTTTTTATTACTTAATTTTGAAAAATGCAGATATTCAGCAAAATTTCTTTATGAAAAACTTAAAAATAAGGGAATTATTTTAAGATCAACAGAAGATGGTTATCATATAAAGAATAAATTAAGGTTAACTATTGGATCTAAAAAAGAAAACTTAAAATTAATGAGTGCTATTAAACAAGTATTGAAAAAATGAAAAATATTTTAATTATTGGCTGTGGATTATTAGGTTCATCTTTATTAAGGCGTATTAGCAAAAAAAAAATAGCAAAAAAAATATTTATTTATGAAAAATCAAAATCAAATATTGCTAAAATAAAAAGATTAAAATTACCTGGAACAATTGTTAAATCATTAAAAGAAGGTGCAAGTAATTCCGATTTAATCATCTTTTGTACACCAATGAGTGAATACAAAAATATTATTTTAAAAATAAATAAATTTACTCCATCTAAAACATTGATTACAGATATTGGTTCTTCAAAAATTGAAACTTCTAAAATTATACATAAATTTTTAAAGAAAGGTATTCATTGGATTCAAAGTCACCCAATAGCTGGATCAGAAGTCAGTGGACCAGAGCATGGTAAAGAAAATATGTTTACTGATAGATGGTGCATAATAATTAAAGAAAAAAATATTAAAAAAAATAATATAAATATTCTAACTAAGTTTTGGAAAAAAATTGGAGCAAAAGTAGTTGTTATGAGCGCTGAAAAACATGACAAAATTTTTTCTATTACTAGTCATTTACCGCACTTAATTGCATATAATCTCGTTAAATCTGCACAAGATTTCGAGAAAAAACAAAATTATGAGTTAATCAAATATAGCGCTGGTGGATTACGAGATTTTTCTAGGATTGCTGCATCAAATGAAATCATGTGGAGAGATATTTTTTTTAACAATAAAAATAATATTTCAAAAGCGATTGATTTATTTATTAAAAATTTAAATCAATTTAAAAAAGATATTAATTCAAAAAATAATAAGTCTATCGTAAAGAAACTTATTCAGACTAAAAAAGTAAGGTCAAAAATCATCAAATTGAAACAAGATATTGATAAACCTGATTTTGGAAGAAATTAATATTTTATTCTAGATATTTTTTTTACCTTTAGTTTGGCAGTTTTTTCAATTCTATTAATTGTTTCTATAATTGGCATAATAATTACTTTTCTTTCTGGACCATAAGCATGAATTAGTTGTTTAGAATTTAAACACATAGCAACATGACCTTTCCAAAAAATAATATCCCCTTTTTTAAATAGTCTTTTCTTTGAATTCTTTTTTGTATATTTGATTTGATCTTTTGTATCTCTTGGATAAAACGAATTATTATAAAAATAAAATATTTGCAATAAAGCTGAACAATCAATACCTTGAAATGTTTTTCCACCCCAAACATATTTTACTTCGAGAAATTTTTTAAATATTTTTGTAAAATTATTTTCTTTATGGTTTATTTTTTTAATATCTGCTTTTTTAATCCATTTATTTTTTTCAATTTTTACGTAATTCTTATTTTGCTCAAATACAGATAATTTGGATGCAAGTGGAAGCCAACTGCTAGTTCTAATTCCAGGTTTTTTATAAATATTTGCTTTTAGAGAACTAACTTTATAATTGGGGATAAATTTTTGTATATATTTTGAATTTTTTATAAACCCCTTATAATTATCAAACAAAGTTTTAATTTTTATCCAATTTTTATTTTTTGCTAATATTTTGAATTTCTCACCATATATAATTTGTGAAATTACCTCAGATCTTTTCGAAGAACTTTTGTAAATATTCGAAAAATTACCTATGAAATAAAAATTATTTTGCACCAATTTTAATTTTGTTTTTAATTAACCACAAACAAATTAATGATGGTATCACCATTATAGTCGTTAAAACAAAAAATGTTCCCCAATCTCCGTTTAACCAGTCAACTAGAGCTCCTGAGGATGAAGCTAAAGTAGTACGACCAGCAGTACCAATTGAAGCAAGCAATGCATATTGTGTGGCTGTATAAGTTCTATCAACTAGTAATGATATAAATGCAACAAATGCTACAGTTGCAAAAGCTGCTGTGATATCATCAGCTATAACCGCAATTGCAAATAAAATTTCTGATTTTCCAGTCCATGCCAAAACTGCAAATAAAAGATTGGTTATAGCCATTAACCCACCAGCAAAGAACATAGTTTTAATTGTTCCAGCTCTCATGGCCATTACTCCACCCAACAAAGTAAATACAACTGTTGTTATCCAGCCAAGTCCTTTTGAATAAATTGCAATTTGACCTTTGGAGAAACCAATTTCTTTATAAAAAACAATAGACATTCTTCCCATAAATGCCTCACCTATCTTAAACAAGAAAACAAATCCTAAAATTCCAGCTGCAATGGCAAAACCATTTTTTCTAAAAAAACTAATAATAGGTCCGCCTATAGTTCCTGTAATATATGCGATAAAGTTTGTAATAATATTGCTAGATCCAAGTTTTCCTTCAATTAATTTGTCTGTTTCTCTCTGTTTTGCTTGTCTGTTTGTCTCTATAGGTTCATGAACAAACATTAATCCAATATTCATTAAAATTATTAAAATACCTAAAATTAAAAAAGTAGCTTGCCAGTAGTCAGCTATCCCTAGGTTTTCAAAAAATTCTGCTGTGAATAAAGCAACAACTCCGCCTAATTTATAACCTGTCCACCAACCAACAACAGCCATAGCTGCACCAGCAGCCATTGATTTTCCCTCATTTTCATTTATCTGTTCAATTCTTAATGCATCTACAGTTATATCTTGGGTTGCTGACGCAATAGCAATAATTAAACCTACAGTAATTAATAAAGCCAAATTTTCAGTTGGATTAATCACACTCCAAACAACAAGACTTAACAAAATAATTAATTGCATCAAAACTATCCATCCTCTTCTATGGCCTAATTTTTTTGTTAGTATTGGAATTTGAATTCTATCTATAATGGGAGCCCACAAATAATTGAAAGCATATACTCCAAAAATTAAACCTGCCCATCCAATTGTTGATCTACTAAGACCTTCTTCTTTAAGCCAAAGACTTAAGCTGCTTGCAATTAATACCCATGGAAATCCACTTATTGCACCTAATAAAAGAATTCTTAACATTCGAATATCTTTATAAACTGCAAAAGAATCAAGCCATGTTTGTTTCTTTGTTTCAGACATAATTAATTTCTCCAAAAAGATGGTAAGAACAATACTAATATCGCAAATAACTCAAGTCTACCTAAAATCATACCTAAAGTTAAGATCCATTTAGAAATATCGGGCAAAGATGAAAAATCTCCATTAGGTCCTATTATAGGGCCTAAACCAGGACCAACGTTGGATATTGATGTTGCCGCTCCAGAGATAGCAGTTATAAAATCGAGACCTGTTAATGATAATAATGCAGCTAAAATAAAAAAAATAACAAAGTAGAAATAAATAAATGAAATTATTGATGCAATAAATTTATCATCAACAGATCCTTGATCGTATTTAATTACAAATATTCCCTTGGGGTATATAATTTTTTTTAATTGATTTAATATAAATAAATACAGAATTTGAATTCTGAAAATTTTAACTCCACAAGTAGTTGATCCAGCACAGCCCCCAATAAACATTAATGCAAGAAATATTGTTATAGGAAAACTTCCCCAACCGTCGAATTCAGCATTTACATAACCTGTTCCAGTCAATATTGAAATTGTATTAAATACAATAGATCTTAAACTAAAGTTTCCGTTATTATTAAATAATAAATAAATTGATAATATAATAATGCTTATAATTATTATTTTAATAAATGTTCTGATTTGAATATCATTTAAAAATATTTTTTTATTACCACTAATAAATTTAATATATGCAATAAATGGGATACTTCCTAAAATTATAAAAATCATCGATGATATTTCTATAAGAACACTGTCAAAATATCCGATAGATTGATTATAATTAGAAAATCCACCTGTAGCTATGGTAGTCATAGAATGAGTTAAACTATCAAATTTTCCCATTCCAAATACCCAATATGATAATGCACAAAGAGCAGTTAGGCCTGAATAAATATAAATAAGTCTTAAAGCTATTTCTTTTGATTTAGGAAGAATTTTTTCAGATTTGTCGTTGCTAGAAATTTTAAATAATTGCATACCACCAACATTCATTATAGGCATCAGGGTAATTGCCATAACAATTATACCAATACCCCCCAACCATTGAAGTATTGCTCTCCATAATAGAATACCTTTTGGTGCATTCTCTAAGTCAGAAATAATTGTTGATCCAGTTGTTGTAATACCAGACATACTTTCAAAAAAAGCATCAGTAATTGAAAGTTCAATACTCGAAAATATAAATGGTAAAGATCCAAAAATAGCAATACTTAACCATGACAAGGCAGTTAATAAAAATGCTTGTTGCAAATTTAACTTTTTGTCATGGTCTAGATTTGAAAGAAAAAATAATGATCCAAAAATTATAGTAACAATAGATGCACCAAAAAACGATGAATCTATATCTGAATAAATAAATTGAGCAATTATAGGGATGAACATTGAGACCCCTAAAATTATTTGCAAAATTCCCAGTGTAAAAAAAACAGTTTTATAATTAGACATTTTGAAAGAACATTATTTTATGGTAAATAAATTTCAACTCTATAAGAATTAATAAAATCGCCAATTTAAGATTTTTATAAAAGATATATTCGTGATTAAAAAAGAAATTTTAGACAAAACAAGTGCTTGGCCTTTCGTTGAAGCAAAAAAAATGCTTCGTGAGAGAAAATCATTTATTGATAAAAAAGGAAAAATTACCCTTCAAACAGGATATGGTCCAAGCGGTCTTCCTCATATCGGAACATTTGGCGAAGTTGCAAGGACTTCGATGTTGGTGAATGCCTTAAAGCAACTTACAGATTTACCAACTGAGATAATTACTTTTTCTGATGATATGGATGGTTTAAGAAAAGTTCCTGACAATGTTCCTAATCAGGAATTACTAAACAAAAACTTACATAAACCATTAACACAAGTTCCTGATCCATTTGAAAAATTTGCAAGTTTTGGAGAGCATAATAATGAAATGTTAAAAGATTTTTTAAATAGTTTTAATTTTAAATACAGTTTTAAAAGTTCGACATCTTTATATAAAGGTGGTTTTTTCAACCCAACTTTAAAAATTATTTTAGAAAATTACGATGGTATAATGAACATTATACTTCCAACTTTAGGCAAAGAACGTCAGCAAACTTACTGCCCCTTTTTACCAATTTGTCCAGATACAGGTCATGTCCTTGAAATTCCAGTTATAGAAATTGATAAAAAAAATTCTAAAATAATTTTTGATAATAAAGGTAAAAAATTAGAATCTAGTATTTTGGATGGAAATTGTAAATTACAATGGAAAGTTGATTGGGCAATGAGATGGTATGCTCTAGATATAGATTTTGAAATGTATGGAAAAGACCTTATTGAGAGTGCAATTTTATCGACCAAAATAATAAATTTAATTGGTAAAAAACATCCATCTGGATTTGCTTATGAATTATTTCTTGATGAAAAGGGTGAAAAAATTTCAAAATCAAAAGGAAATGGTATTACTATCGACCAATGGTTAAAATATGCTTCACCCGAAAGCTTATCTTTATACATGTATCAAAATCCAAAAAGAGCAAAAAAACTTTATAAAGAAATAGTCCCTAAAGCTGTAGATGAGTACCTTGATAATATTGAAAAATCAAAAAAACAAACAGAACAACAATTAGTAATGAATCCTGTTTGGCATGTTCATAATGGAAAAATTCCAAAAGAAGAGATGATTATGACTTTTTCTATGTTGTTGAATTTAGTTGAAACAAGTAATGCTGATAACAAAGACTTATTATGGAAGTTTGTTAAAAAATACAAATCTAATATTCATGAAAAAAATTTTCCAATTTTTGATGCACTAGTAGGTTATGCAATCAAGTATTTTAATGATGTTATTAAGGCTCAAAAAAAATATAAAAATCCATCTGAAAATGAAAAATTAGCTCTTCAAGCCTTAGTTAAAACTTTAGAACAATGTAATGACCAAATGTCTCCAGAGGATATACAAACATTAATTTATTCAACAGGCAAAGAAAATGGGTATACAGAAAACTTAAGAGATTGGTTTAAGTTAATTTATGAAGTGGTGTTTGGAGATGAAAATGGACCTAGAATGGGTTTTTTTATAAGTTTTTTCGGTGTTAACGAAACAAAAGAATTGATAATTAGTAAATTGAAATAATGTATTCAAATTTAAGATCTTTAATATTTAAAATAGATCCTGAAAGAGCACATTTTTTAGCAATTCAATCACTCAAACTCAATTTAGTTTCAAATATATTTGATGAAAACAAAAATGATCCAATTTTAAAAACAGAATTATTTAATAAAGATCTTGATAATCCTATCGGTATTGCTGCAGGTTTTGATAAGAATGCAGAGGTATATAACCCTTTATTTAAATTGGGTTTTGGATTTGTTGAAGTAGGTACAGTTACTCCATTAAAACAATATGGAAATGAAAAACCAAGAGTATTTAGATTGGTAGAAGATCAAGCATTAATTAATAGGTTAGGTTTTAATAACCACGGATCAGATACAATATTAAACAGAATAAAATCTAATAAAAAACTAGGTGTGCTGGGTGTTAATGTAGGTCCAAACAAAGATTCCAATGATAGATTGAATGATTATTTAATTGGATTAGAAAAATTTTCTGAAGTTGCAGATTATATTACAATTAATATTTCGTCACCAAATACTGAAAATCTAAGAAACTTTCATGATGAGAATAAATTAAAAGAGTTATTAAAATCTATATCAGAGAAAAAAAAACAATTAAAAACTGAAATTCCTGTAGCTGTAAAAATTTCACCAGATATAAATGAAAATCAAATTGACTTAATTTCAGAAATACTCTTAGAAAATGAAATAAGCGCAATAATAATTTCAAATACTTCCGAAGCTTCCCGGGAAACACTTCAAAATATACAGAGACATCAAAAAGGTGGTTTATCTGGAAAACCTATTGAAAAAAAATCAAATCTTTTAATAAGTAAATTCTACAATTTAATTAAAGGTAAAATTAAAATAATTGGAGTAGGTGGTGTTGACTCTGGTAAAGCAGCTTATGAAAAGTTTTTATTAGGAGCAGATTATGTTCAATTATATACCGGCATGGTATTTCAAGGACCCAATATTGCTGGGATGATTAAAAAGGACCTAAAAGAATTACTAATAAGAGATGGTGTCAAAAATTTCACAGAAATTGTGGGAAATAAAACTGTTTCTTAAATGTATTAAACTTGACGCCTTCAATATCTCCCCTTATATAAGCACTGTTATTATGTCAAAAAAATGTGAACTTACTGGTAAAATTCCTATGAAAGGTCATAATGTTAGTCATGCTAACAACAAGACTAAAAGAAGATTTTTACCGAATCTTAAAAAAGTAAAATTTACAAGTGAGCTTACTGGAAGAAGTTTAAAACTTACTGTAAGCAATTCAGGTGTAAGATCAGTTGACAAAAAAGGAAGTTTTGATGAATTTTTAAAAACTGTAAAAAATAAAAATTTATCTCCTAGATTAAAAAAGTTGAAAAAAGTAGTTTTAATTAAATCCCCTTTTAAAAAGAAACCTGTAGCTAAATCAGCTTAATGAACAAATTATTTATCACCCTGTCAATAATGATGGGGGTTGTTGTATTATCTTCTAATTATTTAGTTCAGTTCCCAATAAACTATTTTGGATTAAATGAGATTTTAACTTATGGAGCTTTTAGTTATCCAATAGCTTTTTTAATAACAGATTTAGCAAATAGGTCTTATGGAAAATTATTAGCAAGGCAAATTGTATATTTGGGCTTTTTAATAGGAATTATATTTACATTGTTATTCTCAACTGATTTTGCAGATTTAATATCTGTCAGAATTGCAATAGGATCAGGGGTAGCTTTTATTACTGCTCAATTATTAGATATTCAAATTTTTGATCGATTAAGAAAAAAAGAGTGGTTTGTAGCTCCACTTACTTCATCTTTGATTGGATCAACAGTTGACACATTTTTATTTTTCTCAATATCATTTTATGCAACAGGGGTACCTTGGGTTACTTTATCTCTAGGAGATTTAGCAGTAAAAGTTTTAGTTGCTCTAATAATGTTGATACCGTTTAGAATGTTATTGAAAATTATTAAACCAATTAAAGTTTAATATAAAAATTTATAAGACAAGATTTTATAAGCTAGCTTTGCAACAAGAAAATTATAAGAATTAAATCCTTTAATTGGAGACAGTTCATTAATATCTGCACCAACAATTTTCGAGTTTTTAGCTGCAATTCTTATTATATCCAATGTTTCATCCCACAAAAGTCCTCCTGGTTCAGGTGTACCGGTTGCAGGCATAATGCTTGAATCTAGCCCATCTACATCAAATGTAAGATAAACAGTTTTATTTTTAATTAGTTTTTTAAATTTAGACAAATTCCATTTTTTTTTATCTTTCGCCCAAAAAATATTTATTCTTGAAGAATTTTTTTTTAAAAATGGGATTTCACTTTCCGAGATATTTCTTATGCCAAATGAAATTAACGAAACGTTTTTATAATCTAGACACCTTCTAATAGCTGAGGCATGTGAAAATTTTTCTCCATTATAACTTTGACGTAAATCTGCATGAGCATCAAAATGTAACAGACAAATGTTTTTATATTTTTTAGTAAAAGGAACAATACATCCAGGAGTTATTGAATGCTCTCCACCCAAAGTCATTGGAAAGAGTTTTTTATTTAAAATTTCTTTATTAATATTAGAGATTTTATTTAGTGCTTTTTTGATATTTTTATCAATTTTAAATGGTTTTAAAGTTTTAATACCTATTTTTTTATAAGGTTCACAATTAAGCTCTTCATCATACAGCTCAACTTGATGAGATGCTTTTATAATTTCTTTAGGTCCATTTTTTGTTCCTCCCCCATAACTGACTGTTTTTTCTAAACCAAATGGAACAATTACAGCTTTTTCTTTAAAGCTAAATTTATTATCAATTCCTAAAAACCCGTTTTTATTTGATAGATATTTCAATTTTATTCAAAAATTTTAGTAAAGTTTTTTCTTGTTCTATTTTTCCACTCACCCTTATGATAAGCATCACTTGCTATCAATGGTAAAACACTAGTTGCTTCTGCAAACACCATCTGTTCTTTTGTAATATCTACTTTTCCCCATGAACTTGCTTCTTTTAATGTGGAGCTACTACAAGCACCGTCTCTACTATCAGCAACAGTAATTTGAACAGCATATTTATGCATGTCTACATCTTTTCCTAATAGTTCAGCACAAATTACAGTATCTTGAATAAAGTTTTTAGGCACACCACCACCAATCATAAATAATCCAGAACCTTTAGATTTGATTTTAATTTCTGTTAGTTCTCTAAATTCTCTAACCGAGTCTATCGTCATATGTTTTTTTGGATTTTGTTCTTGATGCATAACTAACCCGAATCCTGCACTTGAGTCGGTAAAAGCAGGGCAGAAGATAGGAACATTGTTGTCAAAAGCGGTTTCAATCAAAGAGTCTTTTTTCTTTGAGTTATTCTTTAAATATTTTCCCATTTCATAAATGAACTCTCTTGAAGTATAGCTTCTCGCTTCTAAGTTATTTGCGATTTCACATATGATTTTATCACACATTTGAAGCTCTTCTTCATCTATATATGTATCGTAAATTCTATCTATATAGTTATTCCTCAGCTCAGTATCATCTTGAAATTGTGAACCTTGGTAATGTTTAAAACCAAGAGCTTCAAAAAAATCCATATCTACTATTGAGGCACCTGTTGCAACGATTGCATCTACCATATTATATTTAACTAAATCTTTATAAATATTCATGCATCCAGCTGCAGAAGTAGAGCCTGCTAAAGTAAGGAAAATTGTACAATCTTTATCTTTAAGCATTTCGTTATAAATATTAGCAGCATTTGCTGTTTCTCTAGAAACAAATGACATTTTTTCCATTGAGGATATAATTTTTCTAGAGTCGAAAGAAGTTATATCGATATGCTCAACAGGATTTTTTAAGAAATCTCTTTTACTGTTATGACCTGGATTTTTTTGACTCGACATTAAGCTACCATGTTAGCTTTGTTAATGTCTTTATCATACATTGTCATTATTGGGTTATCTTCAACTTCATAAATTTCATTTGAGTAATAACCATTAAACTGAGTTCTAAATGTTAATCCGTATGCCCCAAGTTGACCAAGTTCAATATAATCATTTTCTTTAATATTATTTGGAAGCAAAAAAGGACCTTTCATATAATCCATGCTATCACATGTAGGTCCAAAGAAATCAAAAGCAGTTAATTTTTTTGAAATTATTTTATTTGAATTTTCTTTAATCATTCTAGATGGGAATACAATGTTTGGTGTACCAGCATCAAAAAGAGTGCCATAAGTACCATCATTAATATAAAGCTTTTGTTTTTTCCTTAAATTAACCCTTACAATTGTTGAACCACTTTCTGCAACTATAGCTCTACCAGGCTCACAAATAATTTCAGGAAGTTTTTCAAGCTTTAAATTTTCTAAACTCTTATTTATTTCATTAAAATAACTATCTAAAGATTGTGGAATTAAGTCAGGATAGATAGTAGGGAAACCTCCACCTACATTAATGTAATGTGGAATAATTTTTGTCTTTTTAATTATATTTCCAATCTCACTAATTCCTTTTGAATAAGAAATTGGATGCATACATTGTGAACCAACATGAAAACTTAAACCAATCTTTTTGGCATGCTGTTTTACAAGTCTTAATAAACCTATTGCTTCAGATGTTAAAGCACCAAATTTTTTTGATAAATCAATTTCTGCATGTTCATTTGAAACAGCAACTCTTACAAATAACTCTAAATCTTTAGCATTATTTGTACTTTCAATTATTTTAATCAATTCATCTTTAGTATCTAATGAAAAAGTTTTTACACCATAATTAAAATAGGCTTCTTTAATACTTTCTCTACTTTTAACAGTATGCATATAAGAGCATTTTGCTGTATTGCTAAAAGTTCTAATATTTTTAATTTCCTCAATTGAAGCAACATCAAATTGCTCAACTCCACTTTCTATGATTGTTTTGATTACCTCAGGTTGCGGATTAGTTTTAACTGCATATAAAATTTTACCTGGAAATTTGTTTAGGAAAAATTTAACAGCAGATTTAATGGAATTCTTTCTAATACAGTAAACTGGTTTTTCAGGTTTCAGCCGATTAACTAATTCTTCAACTGATTTAAATTTTTGCATTTTAAATGCCTCCAAAAAAAATTTAATAAAAAAAAGTCTTTTTAAAAAAAACTTTAATATTTTTTGGCATATAAAGTAAACAGCACTAAAGTAAAGCAAATAATTCAAGCCAGAAATGCGTAAAATTCATATATTGTAATATCTTGCAAAGACCCCATATAAGGCTCATGAAAGAAGAAGCAAAACTACAGAATCTCAGTGATTTTGAAAATAAGTCATTATTAATCGTGGATGACGATAATCCTTTCCGTGAGCGTTTAGCAAGAGCGATGGAAAAAAAAGGATTTGAGGTTTTTCAAGCTGAGAGTGTGCAAAAGGGAGTTGAATCTGTAAAAACTAAAAAACCTGGTTTTGCTGTTGTAGACTTAAGGCTTGCAGATGGTAATGGACTTGAGGTTGTAAAAGAAATTCAGGCTTCAAATAGTGATAGTAGGATCATCATGTTAACTGGTTATGGAAATATTCCGACAGCAGTAGCTGCAATCAAAGAAGGTGCTATAGATTATTTAGCTAAACCTGCTGATGCAGAAGATGTAGAGAAAGCATTATTGGCAGATCCTTCAAAAAAAGCAGCCCCACCAGAAAACCCGATGTCGGCAGATAGAGTTAAATGGGAGCATATACATAGAGTTTTTGAGTTATGTAATAGGAATGTTTCAGAAACAGCCAGAAGGCTTAAAATGCACAGAAGAACTCTTCAAAGAATTCTTTCTAAAAGATCACCTAGATAAATTTTTTAATTTTAATTATTTGCTTAGTCAAAAGAGCTAGAAGCATAATTTTAAAAATCTCAGCTAATAGAAACGGTTTTGCACCTAAAGCAAAAATTGGCTTATCCCATCCAATCAATGTTCCAAGCCAAATTAGACCCAAAATATAGATTGTTGAAGTTGCAATAATTAGTTTAAATAAAACAACGAAAAAATTATCATCAATCTTAATTTTGGAAGCTAAGTAACAAGCTGTTAAAAAACCAATTAAGTAACCCATAGTTGGTCCTGTAAAGTAAACCAATCCAACACCTTTTTCAGGTGAATTTGAAAATACAGGAAGACCTGCAATTCCTTCAATTAAATACAGACCAATTGTAGCTAGTGCAATTTTATGTCCTAAACTTATTCCTAAAAACAATACAACAAATGTTTGCATAGTCATAGGAACCGGATAGAAAGGAATTTTGATCTTTGCTGATATAGTTAGTGCTATTGAACCAAGAACAACAACAACCAGAGATTTAAATAGTTTAGCTTGCGTGAGATTTTTTGTTAATTCCATTGTTAAATAATACTCAAAATATAAAAAATAATCTACTTATAATTGTTATGATAATTGAAATTAAATTTTTTTATATACAGAATATATTATCATTATAATATTAAATATTACCTCATGGATAAAATTCAAAAAACAGATCATTTTTATTTGATTGATGGCTCTGGTTATATTTTTAGAGCTTATTATGCTTTGCCTCCATTGACTAGAAAAAGTGATGGACTTCCAACTGGTGCTGTAAGTGGTTTTTGCAGTATGTTATTTAAATTATTAGAGGACTCAAAATCTGATCAAAACTTGCAAAAACCAACACATTTTGCAGTAATATTCGACTCAGCAAGAAAAACTTTCAGAAATGAAATTTATAGTGATTACAAAGCTAATAGATCAGAGGCGCCAGATGATTTGGCTCCTCAATTTGAGTATATAAGAAAATCAGTCTTAGCATTCAATTTACCATCTGTGGATCTTCCTAATTATGAAGCAGATGATTTAATAGCCACATATGTTGATCAAATCCTTAAAAAAGGTGCAAAGGTTACAATTGTCTCATCAGATAAAGATTTAATGCAGCTTTACAAAAAAGGGGTTCGAATTTTTGACCCCATGAAAAACAAATTTATAACTGAAGATGATGTCTTAAAAAAATTTGGAGTAGATTCCTCAAAAGTTATTGATGTGCAATCTTTAGCAGGAGACAGTAGCGATAATGTCCCTGGTGTTCCAGGGATAGGTGTTAAGACAGCTGCAGAGCTAATTAATAAATATGGCACTTTAGAAAATTTACTAAAATCTGCTAATGAAATTAAACAAAATAAAAGAAGAGAAACATTAATAGAGAACAAGGATAAAGCATTAATAAGTAAAAAACTTGTAACACTAGATCACAACTCTCCTGTTAATAGAGAGTTAAGTGAATTTAAATTACAAAATATAGATAAAGATAAATTATATAAATTTTTAAGAGAAATGGAATTTAACAGGTTGTTAAGCTCTGCAATTTCTGCTTATGGAGAACCTGAACTAAAAGGTAATAAGATTGAAACTCAAAATCTAGATACACAACAAACGATAAATAACAAAAATTATTATTTAATTAATAGTTTAGATGAAATTGATAAATGGATAGAGGAGGCAGAAGAAGTTGGTGAAGTTGCTGTAGATACGGAAACTACATCATTAGATCCACACCAAGCTGATTTAGTGGGCATTTCTCTTTGCTCTAAAGTTGGGAGAGCATGTTACATACCAGTTGGTCACAAGTCACCAAAGTGTCTTAAAAAAGACGCAGTAATTAAAAAATTAAAAAAAATATTAGAAGATCCTAGTATAAAAAAAATAGGTCAAAATATAAAATTTGATTTTATCGTATTTTATAAGTGTGGAATAACGCTTTCATCAATGGAAGATACGATGCTGATGTCTTATGTCTTAGATGCAGGAAAAAATAGACATAATATGGATACTTTATCAGAAATTCATTTAGGACATAAAACTATTTCTTTTAAAGACATGGTAGGTACAGGCAAGAAAGAAATTAATTTTAGCGAAGTAGAATTAGATAAAGCAAAAGATTACGCTGCTGAAGATGCTGATGTTACTTTTAGATTGTACAAGAAATTTATCAAAAATTTAAAATCAGAAAAAATGATAAATATTTATGAAATTTTTGAAAAGCCATTAATTAAAATTCTTGCATTTATGGAAATAGAGGGAGTTGAAATTGATAGTAAGTTTTTAAAATCTCTATCATCTAAATTTGAAAAAAAAATCCAAAAACTTGAAAAAGAAGTCTTTAAAATTTCTAAAAAAGAATTCAATATTGCATCCCCAAAGCAATTAGGCGAAATAATTTATAATGACTTGAAAATAGCTGGCTTGAAGAAAACTAAAAAAGGAAGTTTTGCAACAAGTGCAAGTGTTTTAGAGGATTTAGCTTTTAAAGGTCATGAGTTTCCAAAATTAATTTTAGACTGGAGACAAGTTTCAAAATTAAAAAACACTTATTCAGATGCTTTACCTGAACATTTAAACCCAAATACAAAAAGAGTTCATACTTCGTTTTTGCTGGCTGCAACAACTACAGGAAGACTAGCATCTAGTGATCCCAACTTACAAAACATACCAATTAAATCAGAAGATGGAAAAGATATAAGAAAAGCTTTTAAAGCAAAAAAAGATCATTTATTTATTTCTGCAGATTATAATCAAATTGAGATGAGAATCTTGGCAGATCTAGCAGATGTAAAAGAACTAAAAAAAGCTTTTAAAAATAAAGAAGATATTCACTCTTTAACAGCTAGCCAAATTTTTAATATTGATATTAAAAAAGTTAATCAAGATCAAAGACGAAAGGCTAAGGCTATTAATTTTGGAATTATTTATGGAATTTCGCAATATGGATTAGCTAAGCAAATAAATGTTTCTAATTTTGAAGCAGAGGAATTTTTGAATTCGTATTTTGCTAAATTTCCAGAAATTAAAGTTTATATGGATAATACAATTAAATTTTGTAGGAAAAGTGGATTTGTAAATAATATTTTTGGAAGAAGATCTCACTTTAATGGAATAAATGACAAAAACTTTAATGTAAGAAATTTTCAAGAACGTGCTGCAATTAATGCTCCCATTCAAGGTTCTGCTTCAGAAGTAATGAGATTAGCTATGATAAGATTGGATAAAAAATTATCAGAGGAAAAAAATTCTAATTCAAAAATGATCTTACAAATTCATGATGAATTAATTTTTGAAATTCCAAAAAAAGATGAAAAAGTAATGATTAAATTAATTGAGAAAGAAATGACCAGTGTAGCTCAGAGTGATTATCATTCTTTTTCAACTCCTTTAACGGTTGATATTAATGTTGGAGATAATTGGGGTATGTTACATTAAATTTATAACATTGCCCAAATTAGGACAATTTAGTATTTTTAAAATACTTTATGCAAAAACAAACAATAGCCTTGATAGATGATGATAGAAATATTTTAACAAGTTTAAGCATCGCACTAGAAAAAGAGGGTTTTAAAGTTCAAACATACATTGATGGTGAAAGTGCATTAATCGGTTTAACCAGAATGCCACCTGACTTAGCAGTCATAGATATAAAAATGCCAAAGATGGATGGAGAAGAATTACTTAAAAAACTTCGAAAAAAAACTTCATTACCAGTAATTTTTTTAACATCTAAAGATGATGAAATTGATGAGTTATTAGGTCTAAAGCTGGGTGCAGATGATTTTGTAAAAAAATCAGGAGGTTTTTCTATAAAAGTTTTGATTGAAAGAATTAGAGTGCAGTTAAGAAAAAAAGATTCAAATAATATTCTAGAGGAAAATAAAAGCCTGATATCTCATGGAAGATTAAAATTAGATCCATCACAACTCGAGTGTGAATGGAATGGAAAACAGCTGCCTGATAAATTGACAACAACTGAGTTTTTAATTGTTAAAGAGTTAGCAAAGAGGCCTGGTATAATTAAAGAAAGAGCTCAGCTTATGGATATAGCTTACCGAGAAGATACAGATATTGAGGATAGAACTATTGATAGTCACGTAAAACGAATTAGAAAAAAATTTAAAAAAGTAGATCCTGATTTTTCAGCTATTGAAACTAGGTATGGTAGTGGATATAGATGGAATGTTAGCTAATGTTTAGTAAATACTTAAAAACTCTTTCTATATTAAAAAAATTTTTATTTATAAATTTTGTAATTTTTACAATTATTGGACTATTTACATTCATATATCTAAACAATATTCAGCCAAGTTTAATAAAAAAAAAATCTCAAAACCACACAAACATTATTAATAACACTATTGATAATATTATAAGGCTAGATGTTAAATTCCAATCAGACGATATTAGAAGATTTTTATTTTCTACAAGGTTTATTTTTCAGAATTTAGATAGAGTAATTTTTTTTGATGATCAACTTAACCTTATTGGAGACACTGATACGTTAGATCTTGATCCAAGATCATTTTCTACAAGACTTGATAAAATTGAATTTGAAAGTTTGGATAATGAGGAAATAGAAAAAACTATTGAGGAAAAAAATATTAATATTGATGAAAAAAAACCTGTTTCATTTAAAGATATTTTAAAAAATTATTCTAGTTCTGAAAATTTAGGAGCTCCTTACACATTTACGCAAGAGGATTTTAACCAATTTAATGTAACAACAATTAAGAATGTTACAAAGAATGAAATTAATCTTGGTTATGTGGCTATTACAGAAAATGCTAATGAAATAAAGACAGCGATAGATGAGAGAAAAGCATTCGTAATAAGAACAGCTATATCTGTAGGATTTGTAATATTAATTTTTTCTTTTGTTTTAAGCAGATATTTTATTAAACCAATACAAAATCTTGTTGGATATACAATTCGTATCAAAGAAAAAAGTCAAGTTAAAACAGGTATTGAAAATTTAAAAAAAAGAAATGACGAATTAGGACTTTTATCTAATTCTTTAGAGGATATGACAAATGAGCTTCAAAATAGAGTTACACATGCAGAAAACTTTTCGACAGATTTAGTTCATGAAATTAGAAATCCATTAGCATCTTTAAAAAGTGCATCAGAAATTTTACAAGATACAAATGATACCGAACAAAGAAATAGATTATTGAATATACTTAGCCATGACGTTCAAAGAATAGAAAGATTAATTACTGATTATTCCCAAATGTTAAAGGATGAAGTTGCTTTAAGTAAGGAAAAAATGAAAAAAATTGATATTGAACCAATCATTCAATCTGTTGTTGATGATTATAACAATATTCATCAAGTGAAAAAAGGAATTAAAATTGAATATAAAAATGATGGGAAAAAACAATATTATATAAATGGAATAGAAAATAGAATTGAACAAATTATTGCAAATTTATTAGACAATTCAATATCATTTAGTAAAGATGGTGCTAATGTTTTTGTTGATGTTTCAGTTAATGGAAAAAATCAAATATCAATCAAAATTATTGATGAGGGACAAGGATTTAAAGAAAAAGATACATCAAGAATATTTAAAAGATTTTATAGTAATAGACCTGAAAAATTTGGAGAACACTCAGGCCTAGGTTTAAATATAGTAAAAAACCTAGTTGAACTCCACGATGGTGAAATTTTAGCATCTAATCGTATTGATAAAGAAGGAGCAATGATAGAGATAAGATTTCCCAATATTTAATCATCTCTTGATAAATAAATACTTAGCTGTATAAAGCTTTTCATGGAAGATTATAAAATAAAAGACATCGCTCAAGCTGAATTTGGTAGAAAAGAAATATCAATAGCTGAAAGTGAAATGCCTGGTTTAATGGCTTTAAGAGAAGAGTATTCTAAAGATAAACCATTAAAGGGTGCAAGGATTATAGGATGTCTTCATATGACAATTCAAACTGCAGTACTAATCGAAACCTTAGTTGCATTAGGCGCTGAAGTTCGTTGGTCTTCATGTAATATTTTCTCAACTCAAGATCATGCAGCTGCTGCAATTGCAAAGGCCGGGATCCCTGTTTATGCCTGGAAAGGTGAAACAGAAGAGGAATATTTATGGTGCATTAAACAAACTATAGTTGGAAAACCTGACTGGAAACCTAACATGTTATTAGATGACGGTGGTGATTTAACAGCTATCATGCACAATGAATATCAGGATTTAATGAAAGATATTAAGGGTGTTTCAGAAGAAACTACCACTGGAATTAAAGCACTTAATAAAATGGAAAAAGATAAATCTCTTTTAGTTCCAGCAATAAACGTGAATGACTCTGTCACAAAATCAAAATTTGATAATTTATATGGATGTAGAGAAAGTTTAGTAGACGGGATAAGAAGAGCTACTGATGTGATGATGTCTGGAAAAATTGCTATTGTTGCTGGTTTTGGAGACGTTGGAAAAGGAAGTGCTGCATCTTTAAGACAAAGTGGAGCTAGAGTTTTAGTTACAGAAGCAGATCCAATTTGCGCTCTCCAAGCTGCAATGGAAGGTTATGAAGTGGTATTAATGGAGGAGGCTATAAGTAGAGCTGATATTGTTGTAACAGCAACAGGTAACAAAGACATTGTTACTGCAGATCATATGAGAGATATGAAGGATAGGGCAATTTTATGTAATATTGGTCACTTTGACAATGAAATACAAGTTGAAGCTCTTAGAAATTATAAGTGGACTGAAGTAAAACCTCAAGTGCATGAAATAGAGCTGCCAAGTGGTAAAAGAATTATCCTTTTAGCTGAAGGAAGGCTAGTTAATCTAGGTTGTGCAACAGGACATCCAAGTTTTGTAATGAGTGCATCATTTACCAATCAAGTAATTGCTCAAATAGAACTATGGCATAATCATAAAAATTATGAGAATAAAGTTTACGTACTTCCAAAACATTTAGATGAAAAAGTAGCAACTCTGCATTTAAAAAAGGTTGGGGCAAAACTAACAAAATTATCAAAAGAACAAGCAGATTATATAAGCGTTGGAACAGAAGGTCCTTTCAAACCAGATGCCTATCGCTATTAAAGATAGCACAATCGATATCACTTCTGAGAAGTTAACTAAAGAATTAGCTAAAAAATTTACAAAATTTCTTAAAGGTGGTGAGTTTGTTTTTTTATATGGAGAGATGGGCGTTGGTAAAACTACCTTTGTTAAATATTGTATAAATGAGTTTCAAAAAATAAATAATTTAACACCAACAGAAATTACAAGCCCTACTTTTAGTTTATTAAACGAGTATCAGGTGAAAGATATAAGAATAAAACATTATGATTTATTTAGAATTAATAGGAAAGAAGATATCAATAATTTAGATATTTTCGAGAAAGATAATAAATTAATAACGCTTATAGAATGGCCACAATTGATTGCTGATAAACAAGATATAAAGTTTATAACTTTAACATTTAATTATTTAAATCAATTAAATGATAGAACTGTAGATATAAAAGTTTAAATTAAGACTTATTTTGATGAAAAGCTTTGCAAAACTGAAAAAAATAAAAGGTGACGCGTCTTTTAGAGAATTTTATAGAAACAGAGAAAATAAATCCATTATTGTAATATCTAAGAAAGAAAAGTTAAAAAATCTTTTAATTTATGATGCGATAAATAAAATTTTACTTAAAAATAAAATTTTAGCACCAAGGCTCTTGAGCGAAAATTATATTAATAATTATATAGAAATTAACGACTTTGGAGACCAAACTCTATTTCAAATTTTAAAAAACAAAAAGAGTAATAAATACATGATTTTTAAAAAGATAATAAAAATTTTAAATAAAATTCAATTAATAAAAGATAAAAAAGTAAAAAATTTTAAAAACAAATTATATAAAGTTCAAAAATACAATAACAAAATTTTATTTGATGAAACTAAACTTTTTTGTGACTGGTATGCGCCAAAGATATTATCTAAGTTGAAAAGTGTTAAATTTAAAAAAAAATTTAAATTAGAAATAAAAAACTTATTATCAAAATTAAATTATAAGAATGTCACTTTTGTTCATAGAGATTTTCATGTTTCAAATTTGATGTATCTAAATAAAAAAATTGCAGTAATAGATAGTCAAGATGCATTAATTGGCAATAGAGCTTACGATTTAGCATCTTTAATTGATGACGTAAGATTAAAAACACCCAATGAATTAAAAGAGAAAGTATTTAAGTTTTACGTCAAAACAAATAAAAAAATTGATTTGAAAAAATTTAAAAAGGATTTTGAAATTTTATCTGTTTTAAGGAATTTAAAAATAATTGGTATATTTATGCGTCTAGATGTAAGAGATAATAAAAAAAAATATCTTAAATTAATTCCCTACGCTTGGGAATTGATCAATCATAGAATTAAAGAGCAGAATGAATTCAATAATTTGATGTTGCTATTAAAAAATAATTTTCCAAAATTTATAAGGTAGAGTAGTGAGAATAAATACAGCTTTAATTTTATGTGCCGGTTTTGGTAAGAGATTAAATCCAATTACTTTGAATACTCCAAAGCCCTTATTAGAGATTAAAGATGTAAGTATGCTGGAGAGATGCATTAATTTAATCGAAAAACTAGGTATTCAAAAAATCTTAATAAATACTTTTTATTTAAAGGATCAATTTTCAGTTTTTTTAAACAGTAAAAATTTCAACTTAGATATCAAAATAATTGAGGATGGTGAGCATATTTTAGATACAGGTGGGGGTATTCAAAATATGATTAAAGAATCAAATGAAAAAGATTTTTTAATTTTTAATCCAGATACAATCTGGAGTAATAACTATAAAGACGAGATATTAAAAATGGAAAAAAAGTATTTTTCTGAAAAATTAGAAAATATTCTTCTCTTAGCAAATAAAAAATTAAGTTTTGATAAAAGGTTAAAAGGAGATTTCAATTTAAAAAATAATTTAATTTACAAAAAGGCTGAAAAAGAATTTATTTACATTGGTTGTCAAATAATTAACAAAAAATTATTTATTAAAGAAAAAATAGAAAACTACTCAATTTTGGAAATTTGGAATTATTTATTAGATAAAAAAAAGTTATTTGGTTATGAAAGCCAAAAAGACTTTTATCATTTAACTGATTTGGATATTTTTAAAAAACTAAAAGATCTTTAGCTCTTTCTTGATCAAGATATTTGCAATCAGAAATTTTGCTGTTTTCTAATTTAATTAAAAGTGGGTTTCCTGTAGGAATTTCAAGTTTAGAGATCTCATTGTTATCTAAATTGAATAAATGTTTGCAAAGAGCTCTAATAGAGTTTCCATGAGCTGAAATAAGAATATTTTCAGTTGTTTTATTTTCAATCTCCTTGCTATAAAATTTTATTACTCTTTCAAATGTATCTTTCAGTGACTCAGTGTCAGGTATTTTTTCTAAAGGAATTTCTTTGTAAGTTTCAATATTCAGCGGATGATATGGATTTTTTTTATCTAAAGGCTCTGGTCTTAGATCCCAAGAACGTCTAAATTTATGAACTTTTTCTTCTCCAAGTTTTTTTTTCATTTCATCTTTATTTAATCCAGTCAGAGCACCATAATGTCTTTCGTTTAATTCCCATGCACTTATTACTTTTTTAAAATCTTTCAATTCTTCTTGTATTATTTTTAAAGTATTTTTTGCTCTTAATTGAAAAGATGAATAATAAAGATTAATTTCAATATTTTCTTGCTTTATTAGTTGGCCAGCTTTTTTTGCCTCTGATTGTCCATTTTCTGTTAAATCTACATCTACCCACCCAGTAAATTTTTTTTCAAGATTCCAGACACTTTGACCATGTCTAACTAAAATTAAATAACTCATTTGTTTATCTTTTAGATCAATTTGATAAATAAAACTATATTATTAATGATTAATTTTTTTTCGAAATATAAATTTATTTTTTATTTATTCAATTTTATTTTGATACTTTTGTATTTATACCCAGGTAGTTTACTTGGTTGTTTTCTATACGATGATTGCAAATTACAACCACAAATAACAGTAGATTTTATAGTTTCTACTAATCACTTGTATGCGTTTGTTCTGTTTTCTATTATTGGCTATTTAACATTTAATAAATCGTCTCAATTTATATTTCTCACTTTTTATTTACTATTTTTATCAATAATGCTTGAGATACTGCACTACGTTATACCTGAAAGAAGTTTTGAGATTCCTGATTTGATTGGAAATCTTATAGGTGTCATTATGATAACAATTATTGTTTATTTTTTTAAAAAAAATGAAAACATTAAAAATTAATTTTTTACTTATTTTAATTATATTAATTTCAGGATGCTCATCTGTTCCTAAAAATACAGCAGATGGTTGTTCCATATTTAATGAAAGATACATGTGGTACAAACATGCAAAAAAAGCTGAGGAAAAATGGGGAACCCCAGTTTATTTACAGCTTGCAATTATAAAAATGGAATCCAGTTTTGACTGGTTAGCAAAACCTCCTAGACAGAAATTATTTAAAGTAGTGCCTTATAAGAGACCATCAAGTTCTTTTGGGTATTCACAGGCTGTAAAAGGAACATGGAAACAATATAAAGAAGAAACTGGGAATAAGCTTGCTGCTAGAACAAGATTTAAAGACAGTGTAGATTTTATTGGTTGGTACACTAATAAAACTGAAAAAATTTTAAAAGTTTCAAAAAAAGATGCTTTCAAGCAGTATATTGCTTATCATGAAGGTTGGGGTAACTATAAAAATTATAAAAAAAATAAAAAAGTAATTAATCTAGCCAAAAGAGTGGAGAAACAATCAAATATTTATAAGCAACAATTATCAGAATGTAAAAATTCTTTATCAACATCAAAATATATTATTTTTTAATTTAGCTGTTTTTTTAATTCAATATCAACAGCATCAATACGCTTAGTATTTTTTGCAAGAGCTAAATACATTGTTGGAGTAACATATAAAGTAAAGAAGGTTGAAATAATCATTCCACCTAAAATTGTAGAGCCGACAGCTAATCTAGAACCTTCACCTGCACCTGGACCAATATTTCCAATAACTAATGGAAGCATTGCTATCATTGTACTAAGTGAGGTCATTATGATTGGTCGTATTCTCATCTGGCAAGCTTTAATTATAGCTTCCTGAATTTTAACACCAGTAGTTCTTATCTGGTTTGTATAGTCTACAATCAAAATACTATTTTTTGTTGATATACCAATTAGTATTATTAAAGCGATTTGAGAGAAAATATTTACCGAACTATTTAAAAATAAAATAAATACTAAGCCACCAAATACAGCTAATGGAACTGTTAAAATAATAATAAATGGATGAACAAAGGAGTTAAATGTTGCTGCCATTACTAAGTAAGCTGTAATTAAAGCTAATGCAAAAATTAAGTATATTTCATTTGTTGTTTCTTTTAACTCTTCAGATTTTCCTTTCCAAGTGATTTGATTTTGAGGAGCAACTCTAATCATGACATCTTCCAGGTATTTTATAGCCTCTGTTAGAGTGTAATCTTCTGCAAGCGCAGCAGAAATTGTAACTGCTCTTTGACGATTGTATCTTGGAAGCGCTTCAGCAGTGCCTTTCTCTTTAAACTCAACTAAACTTGCAACAGATACAAGTTTACCAGTTGTTTCAGATCTAACAAAAATTTTTGACAATCCATCTTTATCTCTTCTGTCTGCTAAATATTGTTGTAAAATAATTGGATATTCTCTTCCTTCTTTACTAAAAGTTGTTACTCTTTTTCCTCCATAAAGAGTTTCTAGAGTTCTACCTATATTTTCAGTAGAAACTCCTAAATCATTTGCTCTATTTTTATTAGTGATTAATTTAACCTCAGGTTTATTTTTTGTATAATCACTTTCAATTCTAGACATATTTCTATTTTTTCTTAGTTCTCTTAAGACACTATTTTGAATTTCTTCTAATTCTTCGTAGCTAGATCCATATATAACCATTTGAACGGGCTTATTGTAACTAGATACTCTTATTGATTGTGGAGAAATTGGAAAAGCAAAAGTTTCAGGCACAGAAACCACTTGTCCTATTGCCTCTCTTAATATTGTTTGACTACCTTTTTCTCTATTTTTCCATTCATCAAGTAATGCAATAATTATAAAACTATTATAAGACGTTGCAGATCTTCCGAAACCAGGAACTCTCATGATTAGTCTTGCATATGGACTGTCTTCTGCCTGCAATAATCTTAATATTCTTCCTTCAATTATTTGCGCTTTTTCCTGTGTATATTCAAATGAACTTCCTTCATCAGTTGACCCAATAATTAAATAAGCACCTCTATCTTCAATTGGTATTAATTCTTTTTTGGAAAAACTAAACAAATAAGCTGAAGTAGCTATAATTAAAATTATAAATATTGAAATAGTTTTTTGTTTATTCACCCAATATTTAAGAGAGTTAACATAAAACCCTGTAAAAGATTTAAATCCATTATTAAATTTTTTTACGAAGAAATTAATTTTTTCTTTTTTGTTTAAAAATTTACTTCCTAGCATTGGAGATAATGTTAATGCCACAAAAGAAGATACAACAATTGAAAAAGATAAGGCTATTGCTGTTTCTTTAAACAAAGTTCCTGATATTCCTTTAATAAAAATTAAAGGTAAAAATACTGCTACAAGAATTAAAGTCGTTGCAATAATTGCAAATGTAATTTGTTTAGAACCTTTGTAAGCAGCGACTAAAGGTGTTTCTCCATTTTCAATTCTTGTATAGATCGCATCAGTCATGATTACAGAGTCATCAGTGATTATACCAATTGCTAGAATAAAACTTAGTAATACAAAAATATTAATTGATAGATCAAATATATATAACCCGAGAAATGATCCAATAAGACTAACTGGCAAAGCAACCGCAGGAACTATTACAGCTTTTAGATTGCCTAAAAAAAGATAAATAATTAAAACAACTAGTACAAATGCAATTACTAAACTTTTATATACTTCTTCAATTGCTGCACCAATATAGGTCGCTCTGTTAAATGCTATCTCTAACTTTAATCCATCAGGTAAGGATTTGTTAAGTTCTTTAATTTTAGTTTTTATTTGTTTAGAAAGTTCTACCGTTGATGCACCACTTTTTGCATAAATTCCAATTCCTACAGTTTTTAAATTTACTGCATTTTTTCTTTGTGCTTTAAATAAAGTTTTTTCTGAAACAGGTCCAAACTCTATATTAGCCACATCAGATAAAATGATAACTTTTTCTTTATTTTTCTTAAGTGGCAATTGTTTAATAGTATCAATATTAGAATAGGATTTATCAATGTTTAAAGTTAAGTCTTTGTTATTAGCTTCTAAGGTTCCAGCTGGAAGATTTATATTCTCATTTCTAAGAGCTCTTTCAACTTCTTGAATAGTAAGATCATTTGCAGCTAATTTTATTGGATCTATCCAAACTCTAACACTAAGCTCTCTTAATCCACCAACTAAAATTCGACCTACGTTTGGTACACTTGAGAATGCATCTATTAGATATCTTTCAGCATAATCTCCAAGATCTAAATCATTCCAAGTCGGAGATGATAAAGCTACCCACATTGTAGTTGTAAAACCTGCTGCCTGTTTTAAAATTTGTGGAGGGTTTGACTCACTTGGTAAATTATCTACAACCCTTGCAACTCTTTCTCTAATATCATTAGCAGCATCATCCAAATCAATGTCTGTGTTGAATTGAATATTAATCCTACTTCTTCCATTGAGAGAACTTGAGTCAATATTTTTGATACCCTCAGCTCCACCAATTACATCCTCTAATTTTTGAGTTATTTCTTCATCAACAATTTCAGCTGAAGCAGATTTATAATCGGTTTGAACTTGAACTACTGGAGGCTGTATACCATCAGGAAGTTCTCTTACTGGCAATTCTAAAAAGACAAAAATACCAAAAATAATTAATATTAAAGACATGACCCAAGCTACTACGGGTCGTTTAATACTAACTTCAGTTATATACATTTAATTATTTTTTCTCTTTATCTGATTTTTTAAAAATATTTTTCAACCAATCAAATTTACCTTTTTTATCTCCAGCTTTTTTTGATTTATCTTTTTTACCCCAGCTAGAATTTCCTTGTTTTTTCTTAGCACCTTTCTCTATAGGTCTGATTGTTAAATTTGGTCTTACTTTTTTTGTTCCTTCTGCAACAATTTTATCTCCATTATTTAATCCGTCTAATATTTCTACAAAGCCTAAGTATCTATCTCCAATTGTTACCTTTGTTTTCATTACTTTATTTTTTTCATCTACTTTATAAATAAAAACATTTTCACCCTCGACAATTGTACTAGTGTCAGGAGCACTTAAGCCATTTCTTACATCATATTTAATTGATATTTCTAAAAATGAGCCAGGTAGTATTTCACCTGATGAATTGTCCATCTTAATTCTTGTTGCTAAAGCTCTTGTATCTTCACTTATCCTGCTAGCAAAAGAGTCCACTTCACCTTTATAAATTTTATTTTTATATCCAGAAAATTTAATATCAACTGGCAGACCAACCTTAATAAAAGGTACAAAAATTTCAGGTATATCTACATCACAATATATTGAGCTAGTATCTTCAACATTAATTAATATTGAAGATTTTGAAACCTCTATATCTTCTGAAAATTCTCTTTTTCCAATAACACCATCAAATTGTGCAATAACTTTTCGATTTTTAAGCTCAGCAATTACATCACCCTTCTTAACTTTTTGATTAAATTTTATAGGTTTTAATATTTCATATTTTTCAATTTTAAATGATTGTGTTTGAATTGGAGTTGCAGTCCCATAGGTACTAATAACATTTTCAAAAACTCTTTCTTGAGTAGTAGTTACTATTATTCCGGGCGGAGGTCTTTTACTGAATTTTTTTTTGAAATGATTTCCGATCATTGTTCTTCCAATAATCACTGTCGCAATTATAAGAAAAAAAATAATTACTATACTTGTTATTTTTGTTGATGTTTTCATAGTTTAGTTTTTTCCATACTCAGCCCAAGAGCCATCGTAAATGGTCGGCATATATTTAGCATTTATTAAAGAATAAGCTAGTGCCAAAACACTTGCGGTCACTCCTGAACCACATGAAAATACTATGTTTTTATCATGGTCAAATTTAAATGACTTAAACTTTTCAAGTATTTTGTCTTTACTGACGAAAGTGTGGTCTTCGTTTATTAATTCAGAAAAGGGTAGGCAAAAAGAATTTTTTATTGAACCACTTCTCACACCTTTCCTTGGTTCAGCAACTTTGCCCTCAAATCTTTCTCTACTTCTTGCATCAACAACATTAAATTTTCCTGTATTAATATTTTCATCTATTTGTTTTTTATTTTTAACTAGTTCTATATTTTCTTTACATATATACTTAGAAGTTTGAGTGGTAACTTTTTTGTTATCTGTAGATTTATTTTCTTTTTTCCATTTTTTTAATCCACCATCCAGAACATGAACTAGTTTAGGATTATGTCCATAATAAATTAAATTGTACCAACATCTACAAGAACTAATAACATCAGAGTTATCGTAAACTACTATTCGATCATTATTTTCTATACCCATATTGCTCAATATTTTTTCCCAAGATTTACTATCAGTAAGCATATGTGGTAAATCAGTATCTAATTTAGAATTTTTATCTAAATCAAAAAAAATAGCATTTGGAATATGTTCTTCTGTATATTCCTCAAAACCGTTTCTTTGAGTTTGAGGCATATGCCACGAGCAATCAATAATTTTTACTTTTTCAATATTATTTTCTAACCAACTTGTGTCAACTAAAGACATTTTATCTTTTTTCCAAATATCGTTGATGATACTCTTCAGCTGGGCAATAATTTTTAACTAAAGAAGTTTTTGTTACTACTTTTCCTGATAATTTGATGTTTTCTTTTTCTATCATTTTTTCAGCAGTAATTTTTTGCTGATCATTTAAATAAAATATTTCACTTCTATATTGAGTTCCGAAATCTGGTCCTTGAGAATTTAAGGTTGTTGGATCATGAATTTCAAAAAAATATTCAAGAATTTTCTCGTAAGATATTACTTTAGGATCAAAATCTAATTTTACTACTTCTGCATGATTTGTTGTACCTGTGCATACTTCTTTGTAATTTGTTTCAGCATTATGACCTCCACAATAACCTACTTCTGTTTTTATAACTCCATCAAGTTTACTAAACTTAATTTCTGGTCCCCAAAAACATCCTAATCCTAAAATTGCTATTTCCATTGATAATTAACTTAATTAATCTAAAGTTAATCATATGCTATCAAAAAATCAATTAGGCTTTTTTTACATGTTCATATCGGTATGTGCATTTTCACTTATGGATGTCATTGTTAAATGGTCTGAGGATTATCCCGTTGGACAAGTATTATTTTTCAGAGGATTTTGTGGAATAATTCCAATTTTATTTCTTATTCCTAAAGATAGATATTTAGATTTTTACAAAACAACTAGACCATTTCTTCACTTTAAAAGATGTTTAGCAGGATTAATTGCTTTGGTTTCAATATTTGTAGCATTAAGAAATTTGCCTTTAGCAACAGTTGTAAGTATTTCTTTTGCAGCACCAATATTTATAACAATATTTTCAATTTTTTTACTAAAAGAAAAAGTTGGTATTTATCGATGGTTAGCAGTCTTAGTTGGATTTATTGGCATAATTTTCATCACAGAACCAGGTTTTAGCTCTCTAAATTTATATTATATCTATCCTATAATTTTTTGCTTAGGTTTATCTTATGTAGCTATTGCTATAAGAAAATTATCATCAACTGAGCCTGCTTGGTTGATAAGTTTTTTCTTTTCATTCTCGATAATGCTTCTAAGTTTTTTATCTTTTTATCAGGGATGGATCTTGCCAAGTTTACTTGATTTATTTTTGTTATCAATGGTTGGTATATTGGGTGGTCTTGCAAATTTATGGTTATCACAATCTTATAAATATTCAGAAGTGAGTTTAGTTTCTCCTTTAAAATATCTTGGATTAGTCTTTGCTATAATATTTGGATATTTTATTTGGAATGAAATACCAACTTCTAAAACATTATTAGGTGCCTTATTAGTTATAGTTTCATCTATTATTATATTTAGAAGAGAAATGTACTTGAAAAAAAAGTTATCTGTTTCTAGACATGAGTAAAACCCCATCATATTGGAATAAAGCAAAAAAATATTTATCTCAAAAAGACAAAACCATGTCTTCTTTAATTAAAAAATATAAATCCCCTTCAGAGACAGTGCTAACATCAAGAAAAGATGTTTTTTTCTCTCTTTGTAAAAGTATTATTGGTCAACAAATTAGTGTTGCTGCTGCTAATTCGGTTTTTTTAAAATTTAAGAAAAAATGTAAAAATAATATTAATGCAAAAACAGTTAGCAAATTATCTACTATTCAGCTCAAAAGTTGTGGTCTAAGTAGACAGAAAGTAAAAGGAATAAAAAGTTTAGCCCAAAAAATATTAAGTAAAGAGTTTAATCCAAGACTTATTTCAAAAATGTCTGATGAAGATGCTATAATTTATCTGTCTCAATTAAGACAAATTGGGAGATGGTCAGCAGAAATGATTTTGCTATTTACTTATAATCGTCCTAATATTTGGCCAATCCAAGATATTGGTCTGTTAAGAGCTATTTCAAAAAATTTTAATAAAAAATATCTACCACCAGAAAGTTATGTGAAATATCTAAACAAAAAATTTTCCCCTTACTGCTCTGTTGCAACTTGGTATTTATGGAGAAGTATAGATCCAGAACCTATTCAATATTAAGTCTTTATTAGCTTACATTCCCTCAAAAATTATGTGTTCTCTAGTAGCATTATTTTCTAAATGTTTTCTAGCTTCGACATACTCCTCAGAATTGTAACAATTTTTTGCTGTTTCAATATCAGGAAATTCTGCAAGAGCTACTCTTACCATTTCTCTTCCTTCTAAAGTAACATTATTTGCGCTTCTTGCTATTATTTTACCAGAATATTTTTCAACTGCTTCTTTTGCTTTAACGGCATATTTTTTAAGTCTTTCGTCGTCTTTTATTTCAGTATAATTTGCAACCCAATAAGCTTTCATAATTCTCCTTTTTAAATTTTTTTAATTATGATACCAAATTTATGTGAAAAAATTATTTTTAAATTTCTTTGGTACATCATTATTTTTGATATTTTTATCATTAACACACGTTAACGCTGATGAATTGTTTAATAAGGGAAAAGAAGTTTTTCTGGAGGCTGGAAATTGTGCAGCATGCCATATGCTTACTGATGCTGGATCGAACGCAATGGTTGGTCCAAATTTAAATGAAATTAGACCTGATATTCAAAGAATTTTAATGGCAGTTAGAAACGGTATAGGAGTAATGCCCGCAATGCAGGGTATACTAACTGATGAGGAAATAGAAGCAGTTGCTCACTATACTTCAATAGCTGCAGAACAATAATAAAAATTTTAACTATAATTTTTTATCCAATGTTTAGCTATGTCCGAACGTTTACATATCCAAATATCTTTATATTTTGAAATATAATTTAAAAATTTTTTAAGAGACTGTATTCTACCAGGTCTTCCAATTAATCTGCAATGCAAACCAACAGACATCATTTTTGGAGAAGATTTTCCTTCTTCGTAAAGAGCGTCGAAACTGTCTTTTAAATAATTATAAAATTGTTCACCAGAGTTAAATCCTTGGTTGGTAGCAAATCTCATATCATTATTGTCTAGTGTATAAGGTATCATTAGTTGTTTTTTTGTACCTTTTTTTATCCAGTACGGAAGATCATCACTATATGTGTCACTGCAGTATAAAAAATTACCATTTTCTATAACTAGATCTAAAGTATTTTCACTACATCTTCCTGTGTACCAACCAATATGTTTAGAACCAAAAATTTTCTTAATTGATTTAATAGCAAGTTTCATGTCCTTTTTTTCTTTAGCTTTGTTTACATTTTGATAATCAATCCATCTATATCCATGAGAAGCAATTTCATAACCCGCTTTTTTCATTGCATTACAAACTTCTTTATTTCTCTCTAATGCCATTGCAACACCAAATATTGTTAAAGGAATTTTTTTCTTTTTAAACAGTTCATGGATTCTCCAAAATCCTCTTTTAGATCCGTACTCGTAAATTGACTCCATATTCATGTTTCGACCTTTGATTGGCTTTGCTCCTATAATTTCTGATAAAAAAGTTTCTGAATATTTATCTCCATGTAAGATATTATTTTCAGCTCCTTCTTCGTAGTTTAATACAAATTGCAAAGCTAATTTTGCATTTTTAGGCCATTTAACTTTTAATGTTTTTGATCCATAGCCAACTAAATCTCTTGGATATTTTTTAATCATTTTTTTAATAAAATTTTTTCTTTATTGAATTTATGAATGACCAAATTGTTTCCAACACCTTTTCTGTCAATAACTAGAAAATTCATATTTTTTGTCGATATTAAAGGAAAATGCCATATACCGGGTTTGTAATTAACTCCATTTTGTTTTGGAACTATAAAAGATTTAATTTTTTCTATATTTGGTTTTTCTCCTTTCGGAGCAACAAATACCAAAAAACTAGAATCTTCCATAGGTACAAACGCTTGACTCCCAAGAGGATGTTTTTCCATCATATCTACTCTCATTGGAAATTTTCTCTTTTTTGCTTTAAAAATACTAACTATTGTTTTTCCCTTTTTTTTATCAGTATTTATATTTATCAGATCATGAAATCTTTTTGCATACCCATTGTTAATATTAATTGGATTTCCTTTTTTTGTATTTATTAACTCTCCAAACTTAGCAAAATTTTTTTTGGTTATTTTTATTGGTTTAATTATTTTCATTATTTAAAACTTCCGAATGCTCTTATCCTAGAAATTCCACCATCTGGATAGATATTTATTTTGAGGTAATTTTCTTTATTTCTTTTTATTAAGAACTTTTTAAAAACATGTTTTTTGTGTGCAGATAGTTTGGATTTATTTAAAATAAATTTCCAATTTTTTGAATTTTTAACAATCAAATTATTAGATAAATCTTTGTTAATAATTGCAGTTTGTATTGAGCATGAGTCAGGGTAGTTTCCTTTAAAATGATGGGTATCAATTTCTAATTTTTTTATCAAACCCGGTTTTCCAAATTTTATTATCAGCCAATCAAAGTTCTTTCCTCTACTTCTTCTTGTCTCCCAGCCATCTCCCATATTTTTTCCTTTACCAGGGGCTATTATATTTTCAGCTCTTCCAAAATGTTCATTATTACAACCAACAATTGAAGCACCATTTAAAACTGACGTTAAGTTTATATTTTTGTTATCAATAGTCTTTTTATCTATTTCAATTTTTCCATAAAGTCTAAGTCTAGCTACTCCACCGTCTGGAAAAATATTTAATCTTATATAATTGAAAGTAGATTTGTTTTGAGATTTAAAGTTATGATTTTTGTTAGGCCCAAGTTTTTTTTTACCCAGTAATCTTGTCCATTTTGTTTTTTTATTTGGTTTTGACCTACTGAAACAACCTTCTAATGATGCGTGAGTAGGTTGATTTCCGTTAAAATGTGATGTGTCAATGTCTATATCAAATATTTTTCCAGGTTTACCTAATTTTAAAACTAAATAATCATATCCTTTTGATCTTCTTCTTCTGGTTTCCCATCCATCCATCCATTTACCATGTTTATCAAATAATCCATCTTTAAAGACGGGGATATCAGTTTTTAAAATTCTATGGGCAGCTGCAAAAAAATCATCAGTCTTAAATATTATTTTAGATCCAATTCTTGGATCTGCTAAATTTATCATTTTTGCACTTATAAATTTTTTCATTTTTTATTTATTTCATTAAGACGAAAAGTTGCAATTTTTTTCACTTGTTTTTTTGCTTCAAGGAATTCACTTTCTACATCATTTTTTATTCTTTGTCTAAAATTCATTAATATTTCATTTTTATTTTTACCTTTAACAGCAATAATAAATGGAAAATTAAACTTTTTTTTATATTCAAAATTTAATTTTTTAAATTCTTCATATTCATCATCTGAACATTCGTTTAATTTTGCAGAAGCTTGTTCTGATATAGACTCTGAGGTCATTTTTTTTGCAATAGCAAGTTCAGGATGAGCATTTAAAATTTCTAAAATTTTTTCTTTTTTATAATTCTCATAAATGTCTAGCATTTTAAATACGATATCATCAAAATCTTTAAAAGGTTTTGACTCAAAGGCTTCTTGAGCTACAGACTCAGTTTTTTCAAAAACATTACCAAAAATAGACAAAAAATCAGACTTGTTAAGATCATTAATGTTATCTATTGTTCTCATATAATTTTAAATAATTTAAGTTTGAAATTTTAATGATACTATAATTTTATGACAAAGCTCACAACTCATGTTTTAGATGTATATTCAGGGAAACCAGGTAAGGGTATCCATGTTGAATTATTTTTTATAAACAATACAGAAAGAAAAAAAATAAATTCAACAAAACTTAATGACGACGGCAGAGCAAATTCTCCTTTGGTAGAGGGTGAAAATTTTGTAAAGGGCAAATATGAATTAGTTTTTTATATCGGTGATTATTTTAAAAATACATCTTCTGTAAGCGATCTACCATTCTTGGATGATGTAATTATCAGATTTGGTATTTCTGATCCCACACAGCATTATCATGTACCCTTACTAGTCTCACCGTGGAGTTATTCTACTTATAGAGGTAGTTAAGTGATATCAGACTCTGTTAAATTTTTATTAAATGATAAGATTATAGTAATTAAAAATCCTGATCCAAATCAAACATTACTTAATTATATTAGAACTGAATTAAAAAAGACTGGAACTAAAGAAGGATGTTCAGAGGGTGGTTGTGGTGCATGTACAATCGTTTTGGGCGAATTAGTAGCAAATAAAATAATATATAAAGCAGTGAATTCTTGTATTTCGTTTGTCCCAATACTGAATGGTAAACAGCTTATAATTGTTGAAGATTTAGTTTCTAAAAATGGACAACTTCATCCTGTGCAACATGCAATGGTGAAATTTCATGGCTCACAATGTGGTTTCTGCACACCAGGATTTGTTATGTCGTTATTTTCAATGTTTAAAAATAACAAAAATCTTAATACTGAATTAATAACAGATTCCATATCTGGTAATTTATGTCGTTGTACTGGTTACAGACCTATAATTGATGCTGCTAAAAGTTTAAATAAGATAAACAAGAATGATCAATTTTCTAAAAATAAAAATAAAGTTATTCAACTATTAAAAAAAATCAAACCAAAAAGTATTTATATTAAAAAAGATGATAAAATTTATTTTTCACCAAAAAACATTAAAGATTTAAAAAATATAATTAAAAAATATTCTAATTTTAGTCTTCTTGCTGGAGGTACCGACTTATCTTTAAAAGTTACAAAGGAGAGAAAAGAAATTCCATTTATAATTGATTTAAAAGAAATTAAAGAATTAGATTTTATCAAGGTAAGTAAAAATTATTTAGAGGTTGGTGCAGCTACACCTTTAATAAAATTTGAAAAAGAAATTAAAAAGCATTATCCAGATTTTAACTTGGTTCTTAAAAGGTATGGTTCTGTTCAAATTCGAAATGTGGGAACCATAGGCGGCAATATTGCAACCGCATCTCCAATAGGAGATTCATTGCCAATTTTATTATCTCTAAATGCTGAAGTTTTAATTGAAAGTTTTAATAAAAGAAGAGTTTTGCCTATAAATAGTTTTTTTCTTGATTATAGAAAGACCAAATTAAAAAAAAATGAATTTATTCATTCTATAAAAATACCAATATTTAAGAAAAATATTTTTAAGGCATTTAAGATCTCAAAAAGATTTGATGATGATATTTCATCTGTTTGTGGATCTTTTAATTTTGAGATTAATAATAATAAAATTAAAGAGGTCTATATTGCATATGGAGGTATGGCTGCTGTACCAAAAAGAGCTAAAGCATGTGAAAAAATTCTCAAAAATAAACCTCCTACAATCAATACTTTTGATCAAGCAAAAAAATATTTAGAAAAAGATTTAAGTCCTATTGGAGACATGAGAGCTAGTAAAGAATACAGACTAGAGATAGCAAAAAATTTATTGATGAAATGTTTTGTAGAAATAAATTCTAATAAGTTATCAAGAGTAAATTAAATGAGCAAAGAGAACTATATTGAGGAAATAAGACCACATGATAGTGCGTATAAGCATGTGAGTGGATATGCAGAGTACACTGATGATATCAATGAACCTAAAAATACAATTTATGGTGCTATTGGTTTAAGCAAAAAAGCCCATGCAATAATCAAAAATATAGACCTCACTGAAGTAAAAAAAAGTGAAGGAGTGATAACAGTAGTTACTCAAATTGATATACCGGGCAGGAATGATGTGGGTCCAGTTTTTGATGGTGATCCAGTATTTCCGAAAAAAAAAGTTGAGTTTTTTGGTCAGCCATTATTTGCTGTAGCTGCCACAACTACAGAACTTGCTAGAAAGGCAGTATTAAAAGCTAAAATTACCTATAAAGATTTAAAACCGGTTATCACAATAAAAGAAGCTTTAAATAAGAAGCAATTCTTATTTAAACCTAGAAAAGTTAAAAAAGGCAACCCTTCTAAAAAAATAAAAAATTCAAAAAATAATTTAAAAGGAAATTTTACAACTGGGAGCCAAGAGCACTTCTATCTAGAAGGCCAGGCAGCTTTTGTTGTTCCTAAGGAAGACGATAATTTTTTAGTTTATAGTTCAACACAACATCCGTCAGAAACTCAACAATTAATTGCAAAAATGTTTAATCAAAAAAGTAATTCAATAAATGTAGAAGTTAGAAGAATTGGAGGTGGGTTTGGGGGAAAAGAAACAAATTTCATGACAGCGTGTATTTGTGCGTTGTTAGCAAAAAAATCAGGACAGCCAGTCAAACTAAGATTAGATAGAGATGATGACATAATATTGACTGGTAAAAGACATGAATTTTTATCTGAATATGAAGTTGGTTTTAATGATGAAGGAATTATTGAAGGATTAAAAATAAACTTATCCTCAAATTGTGGAATGTCACCCGATTTATCAGCTGCAATAAACGAGAGAGCTTTGCTTCATGTGGACAATGCATATTATATTTCAGATATCGAGGTAACAAATAATTTATGTAAAACAAATATTCCAACCTCAACTGCATTTAGAGGCTTCGGTGGAAATCAAGGGATGATGGCTATAGAGAATATTATAGATAATATCGCAAGGTACTTAAAAAAAGATCCTATAGAAGTTAGAAAGAAAAATTTTTATCAAAAAGATAAAAGGAATGTAACTCATTATGGAATGACAGTTGAAGATAATGTTATTAATGAAATATTTAAAAAATTAGAAAATAAATCTAATTATAAGAAAAGATATTCGGATATAAGAAAATTTAATGAAAAAAATAAATTTAAAAAGAAGGGGATAGCTATTACACCTTTAAAATTTGGTATTTCATTCACTACAATTCATTTAAATCAAGCTGGAGCCTTAGTTCATATTTACACAGATGGAAGTGTTCATTTGAATCATGGAGGAATTGAAATGGGTCAGGGGACTCACACAAAGATTGCTCAGTTAGTGGCAAATTCTTTAGGATTACCATATAATTTAGTTCATATCTCATCAACAAATACAGCCAAGGTTCCAAATACTTCAGCTAGCGCTGCTTCGTCAACTACAGACCTTAATGGAGCAGCAGCTCTAAATGCAGTAGCAAAAATTAAATTAAATTTAGAAAAATTTATTAAGAAAAAATATAAGATCTACAATCAAGAGGCAGTATATAAAGACCAATACATAATATTTGGAAACAGACAATTTGAATTTAAAAGCATAATTCAAGAGGCATATTTAAATAGAATATCTCTTTCATCATCAGGCTTCTATTCAACACCAAAAATTAATTTTGATAAAAAAAAATTTAGAGGAAGACCTTTTTATTACTTTTGTTATGGAGCAGCTGTTTCGGAAGTAACTGTAGATACATTAACGGGTGAAAATATACTGGAAAGAGTGGATATCTTGCATGATGCCGGCAAACCAATAAATCCAGCATTAGAACTAGGTCAGATTGAGGGTGGCTTTGTTCAAGGTCAAGGTTGGCTAACAATAGAAGAATTAAAGTGGAAATCAGATGGTCAGATTTCAACTTTTTCTCCATCGACTTACAAAATACCTGCAGTAAGTGATATTCCAAAAGAATTTAATGTAGAAATTTATAAAGAGGGATTAAATAAAGAAAAAGTTGTTAATAAAGCAAAAACAACTGGTGAACCACCTTTGATGCTAGCCATGAGTGTTTTTTATGCAATTAAAGATGCAGTCGCTTCAATTGGAAATTATCAGTTTGCACCAGAACTTAATGCACCGGCAACACCCGAAAGAATTTTAATGAGTATTAACAAAATTAAAAATAAAATTAAAAATTAAAATGGAAGATAAAAAAAAATTTATGGCAAAAGCCATTGAACTTTCAATAAATAGTGCGACCACTGTTGGTGGTCCTTTCGGAAGCGTTATAGTTAAGGATGATAAGATTATTGCCGAAGGTTCAAATAAAGTTACTTCTTCTAATGATCCAACTGCTCATGGAGAAATAGTAGCAATTCGAGAAGCCTGTAAAAATTTAAATACTTTTGATCTTTCTGGATGTGAGATTTATACATCTTGTGAACCTTGCCCGATGTGTCTTTCAGCAATTTACTGGTCAAGATTAGATAAAATATATTATGCAAATACTAGAGAAGATGCAAAAAATATAGATTTCGATGACTCGTTTATTTATTCTGAAATTCCAAAAAAAATTGATGATAGGAAAATTAAAATGGTACAAATGCTTAGAGATGAAGCTTTAAAAGCATTTGAAATTTGGGATAAAAAAGTAGATAAAATAAAATATTGATGGAATTTTTACCTTATACAATAAAATGGTTAGAAGTTATTTTAAGATGGGGCCATGTATTATTTGCAATATTATGGGTAGGTAATAGTTTTTTATTTAATTACCTAGATAATAATTTAAATAAAAATATAACAAGTGATGATATCGATGGTGAAGGATATCTGATGCATTCAGGTTTTTTTTATAAACTTTCGAGGTTAAAAACATCTCCACCTCAGGATTACCTAAATAGATTAGTAATCTTCAAATGGCAAAGTTACTTAACCTTTGTAACTGGAATGTTGCTTTTAGTTGTAATTTACTATTACAACGCTGGTGTATTAATGGTTGATAAGCGTGTTCTGTTAATTCCTCCTAGTTATGCAATTATTATCTCACTTTTATCTTTGATTGCTTCTTGGTTTGTTTATGATCTTTTATGTAAGTCAAAATTAATTGAGAATAATGTTTTATTTATATCCACAGGAATAATTTTGCTAGCAATAGTATCATTTGGACTTACAAAATTATTTGGACCGAAATTTGCAATTTTAAGTGTTGGATTAATCATTGGTTCCAATATGTTTGGCAATGTTTTCACGGTAATTATTCCTAATCAAATGAACATAATTAGCAGTAGCGAAAGAGGTGAAAAATTTGATATGAGCTTATCTTTAGCTGCTAAACAACGATCAATTCACAATAATTATTCAACTTTTTTAGTTTTGTTTATAATGCTTTCTGGGCATTCGAGCTTTTTAGTTTATCATCAATATAATTGGTTAATATTATGTGCGATTGCAGTTATTTCTGGTGTAGCAAGACATTATTTTAATTTAAGAGGAAGAAACATTCATAGGTTGTATATTTTAATTTCTTCAATAATAGCACTTATCGTTCTTGCAGTTTTAGTTTTATTATTTAAATAACTAGATATAAAAAATTATGTCTGAAAAAATGATTGTCAGCTGGGACGAGTATAACAAAACTGTTGAGAAACTAGCAATCCAAATTGATGAGAGCGGATATAAACCAACAATACTAGTTGGCATCATGCGTGGAGCAGCGCCGATGATAGATGTTTTAAGCAGAATTTTTAAATTAAAATGTGCGTATCTTGCAGTCGAATCTTACAGTGGTAAGGGAGTAGAGGATGAGCAGGGTGACATTGTGTTTTCAAGAGAAATGAGTTCGATAGCACCTAATATGGGCGGAAAAATACTTTTATGTGATGATTTATCTGACACAGGAATTACTTTTAACAAAAGTATAGATTGGTTAAAAAAATATGAACCCATTAAGGATAAAATAGAGGATATTAAAACCGCAACATTATTTAAAAAAAAGAAATCAACATTTGAGCCAGACTTCTGTGCAAATAGACTTCCTGATAATCCTTGGATAGTACAACCCTTCGAAATTTATGAAGAATTAAGGATCGAAGAAATCAAAAAAAAACATCAGATATAAAAAAGGCCAGTTAAAAAACCGGCCTTTTAAATTTTTTAAATTGGAAATTGATTACTTAGGTATATCTCCTTCAACACCTTTAACGTAAGTCATCATTCCTGCAAGCATTCCATCATCTGCAGTTTTTCCTTCTGCTACCATTAAATTACCTTTCTGGTCATAAATTGGTCCAGTGAAAGAATGAACTTTACCAGATGCTAAATCTGCTTGAAGTTTTTTAACTTTTGATCTTAGGTCAGCTGGCATTTGTGAATCTAAATCTGATATCACAACCATACCATCTCCAATACCATGCCAAGTATCTTTTTGATTCCATGTACCGTTCGCAACAGCTTTAACTCTGTCCACGTAATATGGCCCCCAATTGTTTTCAACTGAAGTCAATACAGCTTTAGGAGCAAACTTGTCCATATCACTTGCTTGTCCAAAAGCATATACTCCAGCTTTTTCAGCCATTTGAACAATAGCGGTACTATCTGTATGTTGAGCAATTACATCAGCACCTTGATCGATTAAAGCTTTTGCTGCCTCTGCTTCTTTACCTGGATCGTACCAAGTGAAAGCCCAAACAATTTTAGTTTTAATATTTGGGTTAACTTTTTGAGCCGCTAAAGTAAATGAATTGATACCCCTGATAACTTCAGGAATTGGAAAAGATGCAACATAACCAATAACATTTGATTTTGTCATAGTTCCAGCAATTGTTCCTAAGATAGTTCTACCTTCGTAGAATCTAGCTGCGTATGTTGAAACATTTGCATGTTCTCTTTTGTATCCAGTAGCGTGTTCAAATTTTACATTTGGAAACTCTTTTGCAACTTTGTTAGTTGGATTCATGTATCCAAAACTAGTTGTAAAGATAATGTCATGACCAGAATTAGCTAATTGTCTAAGAACCCTCTCAGCATCAGCACTTTCTGGAACACCTTCTACGTAAGTTGTTTTAAATCCGGCAGCTTCAACAGCTTTTCTACCCACATCATGCTGATATGTCCATCCATGGTCACCAGTTGGACCAATATAAACGAATGCTGCTTTCACATCCTTTGCTATTGCAGCTACAGTCAATGTAAATAATAAAACTAAAGAAGAGACGAAAGAACGAATAAATATTTTATGCATAAATTTATTTCCCCTTTTGATTTTTTAATAAAATTAAATTTAGATTAAATTATCTAAAAAAAAATAATTATTTTAGAATTAATTGTCTTTATGAAAAGATTTCCCCAGAGAACTAGGAGTACTTAGCCTAATTTTTCTACTATCACGAGAAATTACAACTAAAACTATTATTGTAACGATGTAGGGTAGGGCTGTTAAAAATTGCACAGGAATTCTTACTCCAATTGCTTGCATATGAAACTGAATGATTGTTAGCCCACCAAAAATCATAGCACCAATCAATATTTTAATTGGGTTCCATGTTGAGAAAACCACTAGAGCTAATGCGATCCAACCTCTTCCACCTGTCATATTTTCAATCCACTGTGGAGTATAAATCATTGATAAATATGCACCAGCAAGTCCACTCATTGCACCTCCGTAAAGAATACATAAGTAACGAACTAACCTTACTTTTATTCCTTGATTAGATGCTGAAACAGGAGAGTCTCCCACAGCTCTTACTATTAATCCTATTTTTGTTTTTTTTAAAAAATAGTTAGTCATGAAAGGTAGAGCAAAAGCAAAATAAAAAACAATTGAATGTCCAAATAATATTGGACCTATAAGTGGTATTGTATCTTTTAAACTTTCAAATAAAATGGGAAATTCTTTTCCAGGAATTCCTACAAAATTTTTTCCTATCATTGCCGATATTCCAATTCCAAATATGGTAAGAGCTAAACCAGTAGCGACATGATTTGTAATTAATGTTTGAGTTAGGAATGCAAAAATAGATGAGATTAAAACCCCAGCTAACATTGCCCCAAAAATTGCAATAATTAAACTTCCTGTAACAGTCATTAATGCGAAACCTGAAATAGCACCAATGATCATCATTCCCTCAACACCAAGGTTTAAAACTCCAGACCTTTCTGTAATTAGTTCGCCACAAGAAGCTAAAATCAAAGGAACAGCGGAGGCCATGATTGATGCAATTATCAGTCCAATAAAATTTATATCGATGATCATTTTTTTGAACCTATAAATTTAAATTTGAAAAAGAGTAGATAGTCAGAGGCAAGAAGAAAAAATAAAATCATTCCTTGAAAAACCTGACCAGTATATTTTGGTATTTGCATAAATATTTGAGCTGTTTCAGCACCCAGATAAGTTATTGCAACAACTAGAGATGCAAAGATGATCCCAACAGGATGTAAACGACCCAAAAACGCAACAATTATCGCAGTAAAACCATAATCTGGAGAAATTTCTCTATGAAGTTGTCCAATAGGTCCAGTTATTTCTCCAACTCCAGCTAAACCTGCGCAAGCACCACTTATTAAAAAAACGAGGATGATCATTTTTTTACCTTTGTATCCGGCATATTTTGCTGTCTTTAAACTAAAACCTGAAACTTTCATTTGGAACCCTAAATACGTTTTATAAAAAACAAACCAACTGATAACTACTGCAGCTAAAGCTAAAAATATTCCTGCGTGAATTCTTAGTCCTTCAAATAACAATGGAAGTTTAGCAGAGTCACTGAACTGTCTGGTTTCAGGAAAATTAAATCCCTCTGGATTGCTCCAAGGACCAACAACAAGATAGTCCAAAATTAATTTTGAAACATATACCAACATAAGACTTACCAATATTTCATTTGTATTAAAGTAAGTTTTTAAGATTGCGGGTATTGATGCATACAACATACCACCGATTGCACCAGCTAAAATTACTATTGGAAGAATGTAAAAACCTTCCTGTTCATAAAATAATAACGCAACTCCTCCAGAAACTATCGCCCCAAAAGTTAATTGCCCTTCGGCTCCAATATTCCAGTTATTACTTTTGAAACAAAAAGATAAACCTATTGCTATTAAACAAAGAGGTGTGGCTTTTAATAGTAATTCACTGAAACCATATTTATCTGCAATTGGAACTATGAAAAAAAATTTGAGAGCTTCAAATGGTTTAAAACCCAAAATAAAAAAAATCAAACCTCCCGCTACTAATGTTAGAAAAATAGCTAACACAGGTGTAAAGAAAAAAATAGCTCTTGATGGTTGATCTCTTTTTACGATTTTGATCAATTTGCTCCTCCCATTAGTATCCCAAGTTTTTCAGAGGTTACTTCTTCAGCATTCATAATTTTTGACAATTTTCCTTTATGAATTACTGAAATTTTGTCACTTAATTTTAATAACTCATCAGTGTCTGTAGATATTAATATAATTGATTTATTTTGTTCATTGATTTTAATCAATGTCTCGTGGATATAATTTATGGCTCCAACATCTAAACCCCAAGTTGGATTAAAGCAAATTAATAAATCTGGAGATGTTATTAACTCTCTTCCAATAATTAATTTCTGCAGATTTCCTCCTGACAAAAATTGACTTTTTAACTCTATGTTATCTGTATTAACATTAAAGTCCGAAATTATTTTTTTTGAATGTTCCTTAATTTTGTTTTCGTTAATTAATCCATTATTAAAAAAATTTGATGATTTAAAATTGTTTAGAGCCACATTTTCAAAAATTTTCATTTGTGGAATTGCAGCCTGCTCAAGTCTATCTTCTGGAGAAAAGGCCATCAAATATTCTCTTCTCTCTTGAGGATTTAAATCTCCTATGTAATTATTATTAAATTCTATGCAATTCTTGTCTGATATAATTTCACCACTTAATACTTGAAATAATTCACTTTGACCGTTTCCTGATATACCAGCAATTCCTAAACACTCACCTCGATTAACAGAAAAATTAATATCCATTAAGTTTGTTTCAAAAGGATCTTCACTTGTAAAATTAAGATTAGTTATCTTAATCAATTGATCTGATGAATTTTTTGCTTTTTTTTTCTTAATTGTTTTAAGGTTCTGACCCACCATTTTGTTGGCAAGTGACTCAATATTTTCATTCTTTATTTCACTTACAGAAACTAATTTTCCTCTTCTCATTACAGCAACTTCATCACAAAGCTGCATAACTTCCTTTAATTTATGGGTTATATAAATAATTAAAATTCCTTCTTCTGAAAATTTCTTCAAAGATAAGAATAATTCACTCGTTTCTTGCTCTGTTAATACTGATGTTGGCTCATCCATAATTAAAACTTTTGGATTTCTTATCAGACATCTAATTATTTCCACTTTCTGTTTTTGACCTGCTGACAGATTTAGAACAGGAATATCAAGATCAATTGAAAAATTATATTTTTTCATAATTGAATCAATTTTTTCTCTTAAACTTTCCCTTTGTTCATCTGAGTCTATTATTAAGTTTTCAAATACGGACAAAGTTTCAAAAAGATTAAAATGTTGGAATACCATTCCAATATCATTTTTTTTTGCATCTAATGGCGAATTGAGCTTTAGATTATTTTTATTTAAATAAATTTCACCTTCATCAGGAATGATGACGCCTGATAGAATTTTAACTAGTGTAGATTTTCCAGCACCATTTTCTCCAAGAAGAGCATAAATTTTACCGCTATTAAACTCTAGCGAAACATTATCGTTTGCAACACACCCAGGATATATCTTTGTTACGTTTGAAATTTTAAGGTTTGTATTCATTACTTAATTTAATGGTATAGAATTTTCATGTTTATTTTCCTGGTATTGATTTGATAAAGCTTGATATTTTTTTTTAATTTCGTCTAATTGTTTTAAAACACCTTCTTTTTTTGAAGTAGGTAAATTCTCAATAAGTAAATTTATATTTTGACTTTTCCAATAGGAATTTTCTTTATTATATTCTCCATCGTTAATTTTAAATACTTCTTTGAGTATATTTAAATCGTGAGGAATTTTAAATTGATCATTTGTTTCAGTATACGGAAACACATAATAAAAATTATCAAATCCAGAAAAAGTAATCCCACTCAAGCACATGCTACAAGGCTCATGTGAACTTAAGAAGATGCAGTCTTTTTCATTTGGTCTTGTATTTGCATCTAATTCATAAAATTTTTTAAGAGTATGCATTTCTCCATGCCACAATGGATTTTCTATTTCATTGTTTGTGTCTGCAACTACAAGAGATAAATCATCTTTTTTAATTATTGCTGCACCAAATATTTTACTACCTCTAGCAACACCTTGTTCAGTTAAGGGTAAAATTTCTTTTGAAAATATATTTAATATTTTTTCTAGGGCTTTTTCATTCATATGCTTGAACCATCAAATAAAGAACACAATTGTTACTATAATTAAACTCAAATTAATAAGAAATAAATTATTAATACAACTTTAAAGTTAGTAATTTATTAAACAAAAAATGTTAATTTAAACTTATGATAAAATTAAAATCAGCAGTAAGCCTTCTAATTATCATTCTTTTTTTTTCAGGGTGTCAAACTGTTAAAGATAAAACAGATGCTATTGTTGAAAAAGAAAATGAAAAATTAAGTAAATTTCTTGGAAAATCAGCTAGCGAACTTCAGATGGAGCTTGGAAAACCAGACGAAGACTTTAAAAATGCTAAAGGGAACTTTGAGTTTGTTTATAATAGTAAAAAATATCTTGTTCCATGTGAGCGAAGGTTTGAAATAAATTCAGAAAATATAGTTGTGGGTTTTGTTTCAAACGGGTGTTTTTAAATTTATTGGTTGAAATAAATCTGTTCATTATAGGTTTTTTTTACTATTTTAAATGGAGTTATTCTAAACTACTTAGTTTTTTTATATTAATTCATGGTCAGTAATGTAACGTCTATTTAGTTAACGACGGAGGTTATATGGCTTCAAGAAAAACAAAAGTGGGCTCTACAAACAGTCCAGACAAAAAACTTCCATTAAATAAATCCATACCTTTAGGAATTCAGCACGTACTAGCAATGTTTGCTGGTAATATAACTGTTCCTATTATTGTGGCTGGAGTTTTTGGTCAAACGCCGGAACAAAAAATATTTTTGATTCAAATGGCTTTGTTTGTTGCGGGTGTTGCAACAATTATCCAAACAGTTGGATACAAAGAAATTGGTGCAAGACTTCCTATTGTTCAAGGAACCAGTTTTGCATTTATACCAATCATGCTACCATTTAAAGCAGCAGGATTAGGTGCGGTATTTACAGCAGCGTTCATTGGAGGAATTTTTCAAATTTTCATTGGAAAAGTTTTAAAACCAATAAGACATCTATTCCCACCATTAGTCACAGGTATAGTTGTGCTAATGATTGGATTTAGTTTGCTTAAAGTCGGTTTTATGTATGCAGGTGGAGGTGGATGGTTAATGAATAATAAACCTGAAATCTTTGCAAATGCAAATCATTTAACGGTTGCCGCTTCAGTGTTCATAGTTGCTATCTTTTTCAATCTTAGAGGTAAAGGAATGGCTTCTGCAGCTTCAATTTTGATTGGAATAGTAGCTGGCTTCATAGTTGCAGCAGCACTAGGAATGGTTAACTATGGTAAAATTGCATCTGCATCATGGTTTGCATTTCCAATGCCACTTCAATATGGAATTGATTTTGTGCCTGGTGCAATAATTCTAATGTTGTTTATGTCAATTGTTACAACGATTGAAACAATTGGAGACATAAGTGCTACTACAATGGGTGGTGCTAAACGAGAAGCAACGGATAAAGAAATATCAGGTGGAATTATGGCAGATGGTGTTGGTACTGCATTTGGTGCAATATTTAATGCGATGCCAAATACATCCTATTCACAAAATGCTGGACTAGTTGCGTTTACAGGAGTGGTAAGTAGGCACGTTGGAACTATTGCAGGAATAGTATTAGTTCTAATGGGATTATTTCCAAAATTAGGTGGAATAATCGCAGCAATGCCAGAGTCGGTGATTGGTGGAGCAGCAATCATTATGTTTGGGATGATTGTAGCTGCTGGTATAAAATTAATTTCAAGAGCAGAAATGGATCAAAGAAATTTATTAATCTTAGCTCTTTCTTTGTCTTTTGGAATTGGAATGTCATTGTTACCAGACTTTGTGAAAAATATTCCAGATTTTGGAATAAGTTTAAAACTACTGTTAACAACTGGACTTATACCTGCTGGATTATTAGCATTTGTTTTAAATGCTATAATGGCAAAGAAATAATTAATTTAAACTTGTGGGGAGAAATCCCCACAAGCAAGGTTTAAGACTTATTTAATTTCAATAAGCTTCTTTTTTTTATGTTCTGGAATTATTCTTTCACAAGATATTGTTAAAAGACCATCTTTAAGCTCAGCACCATTAACTTTTACATCATCAGCTATAGTGAATGATCTTGCAAATTGTCTTTGAGAAATCCCTTTATGAATAATTTCTCCATTTACATCACTGTCCTCAGACTTATTAACTTGTTTTGTTCTAACTGTTAATAAATTGTCCTCGAACTCAACCTCAACGTCTTTTTTGCTAAAGCCAGCCAATGCTACTTCAATTGCATAGTTGTCTTTACCTGTCTTTCGGATGTTGTATGGTGGATAATTTGACTGCATCGTCAAATTTCCATTTCCTAGCATATTTTCGAATTGGTCGAACATATCATCAAAACCAATTGAAAAAGGTCTAAGTGAGTTAAATATAGATAGATCCTTACTTGTCATAATATCCTCCTTTTTTAAGCAAGTTTATTTATGCAAGCCCCATTAGGCGACTTACCTAACTTATATGGGAATTAATTTTTTTTTTTCAAGATTGAATATGTACTAAATTTTATTTGAAATTTTTAATGCAAATGCATAATCAATCGCAATTTCTTCTATTGCGCCATCTCTTCCTGATTTTCCACCATGACCAGCATTCATTTCGGTTTTTAAAAGAAGTAAATTATTATCTGTTTTATAGTCTCTAAGTTTTGCTGTGAACTTTGCAGGTTCATCAAATAAAACTCTATTATCACTTAAACTTGTTGTAATAAAAATATGTGGATAATCCATTTTTTTAATATT